>PFSC01000061.1 GCA_002788865.1 Candidatus Roizmanbacteria bacterium CG_4_9_14_0_2_um_filter_39_13 | reverse complement strand
TCGGTAGCAACGGTCCGATAGTTATCGGACAGGTGCCAGGTTTTTATATATGGCTTTTCTATATATATTACAATCAAAGGTTAATAAACGATACTATGTTGGATCGACTGTTGATTTAAATCGTAGATTGGATGAGCATAACAATGGCAAGACCAAATATACTAGATCAACAAAGCCATTCAATCTAGTTTTTCAAAGAGAGTTCGATACAATTAGAGAAGCAAGATCAATAGAATACAAATTAAAGAGGAAGAAGAGTCGTTTGATTATTGAGAAAATAATTGAATCAGGCTTAATATCTATCAAATAATATGGGCTACTGGTTCATCGGTAGAACGCTTTCCTGATAAGAAAGAAGTGCCAGGTTCGACTCCTGGGTAGCCCACTAATGACGGACTCGTAGCTCAGTTTCCGCCAGAGGCGGATCAGCCTATGGCTGAGGTAGATCCTGGTTTAAATTGCTCGCGTAGCTCAGTTGGTAGAGCGCCCGGTTTACATCCGGTAGGTCCCTGGTTCGAGTCCAGGCGCGAGCACAACACGTTCATAAGTAAGGTCACAGGGGAGTTTATCCCGATGAATGTTTTCAATCAATGATATCGGGAAGCCCTGTCGAGTCCACAAAGCACGATGGCATGTCCAGAAGGTCACAGGCAAGCCCATCCGAAGTGAATACTTCGTTTGCGAAGACGTAGACCTCGAAATGAACATGAACGAAGGAGGGTTCAAGCCCAGTCGAGTCCACAAATCTTGCAATTGCATCCTTAGTCGAGAGGAAAACTTATCACTGTATCAATCTCCTGCATAGTTTTTATGGTCTCATTAATAGAAATTGAAACTTTCATGACATGAAGTAGATCATCTGCTGATAGAGTAATAGCGTGTCGCTTTCGCTCCTTTAACCACTTATCTATAACCTGGTACCCGCCTATATAAAATCCCCAGACTTCTGGTTTAATACCCTCAAAGTATGCATACTTATTAATAAATAGTTGTTTTTCATTTTTCATATATTTAATATCGTCGATCGTGTGGGTCTCTGTATCGGGCTTTATCTTTCCTTCCTCTGTCAGAGAAAAAGTGATATCCCACTTCAGCTTATCGGAAAAAATTGTGGGGTTTTTATCAAAAGGATTTTCCCCCAGTAGATGGAGATTTATCAGTTTTTTTCCAAGTATAACCATTTTGTCGAATTTAAAGTTATCGGTTGTAAATGGAATACGCGGGAAATCTATCTTAAGTTGTTCGAGATATCGATCCCTGTATATCGGAGAGTGCATAACAGCATAGATGTAGTAAAAAACCTCATCTGGAGATAGGGTCTTTACTTCCAATTTTGATTTAATTTGATCGATGAATTCTTGTTTGAGATTAGACGATTGGACAATTTCACCTTGAAACTCTTGATATAGATATAGAGGAAAGTTATAAAAAGGTGCAAATGGCTGAGAACTTTTGTCATTAATAGTGTTACTAATAAAAGTAGTAAAATATTTATGACTTGCAAATTGTTTAGAACAAATAAGACCAATATTTTGACCTCTTAAGTAATTCTTCATTAAATTGAGCCGAGCTCGTCCCAGAAAAGTAGGTTGATATAATATTTTTCTTATATCAAATGGCCTATAAAGATAATTTACTATAGTTGGCTCCTTGAAGTCTTTTAATAATTCAGCATTCTTATTAATAAGATTAATACTATCAAAATCAATAAATTGTTGGTCATTTGATGTAACTACCCCACATGAGTACTGGGTAAATATTTTGTCCACTTTTGGATATGATGCATATTCTTCATTCAGGCTGCTATCTTTCGGGACAAAGAAAAAGTTTTTTGTCTCCTCAGGTAACAGCCTATTCCATTTAACTTCGTTAAATTTTAGATTGAACAATGCTTCGAGTTTGTATTTTTTGGTCCCCCAAAGCTCAGAGTGGTAGACTTTTGATTGCAAATCAAGATTGGGAATTTCTTTTTTCACAAAGAAGAAAATGCAAACTCCTTGCTTGATCGGAAATACATTCTGATCACTACCTCCAATTGGATTCTGCTCACCGATTGTAGTATTACCATGTAAATCCATGATGAATATTTCATCATAAGTTTTCATCAGTTGCTCTCTCATCCCTCTGTGTATTAGTCCGTCTATAAATGAATGATTGGTTATCATCGCAACGATACCAGATCCTGTGTTTTCGATCTTCCATTCTGAAAAACGAATAAATTTGATGTAGTCATCTGATAACGGTTGAATATTTCTCTCAGATTTAACAGCTCTTTTGTACCTCTCCATGAGACCAGTAATCCAAACGCCTGTATTAGCAGATTTCACAGAGTAAGGAGGATTTCCCATGATTACCAGTATTGGTTTTTTATTTTTGACATCTGTTGCCAACTTAGCTTCTTCAGAGATTGTTGGAAAAAGGGGCATGTCGTCGAGCACTCTATCAGGGTCGTCTAAAGTATTTGTAAGATATATTCCCAACCTTTCGTTATCTAGCACTTTATCGAAAGAAAAACCGAGTCGTTCAAGTTCCAGTGTGAGCTTAAGATGTGCAATTGCATAAGGTGCAACTAAAAGCTCGAAGGCGTAAAAATTTTTTAGAATATGCTTGCGGACAACATCAGAAAACATTCGAATAAATATATGCTCACCAAGATTTTTTAGCTTTACGTTCTTTTCATATACTAATTGAATTGCAGACATCAGAAATGTACCGGTACCTGCAGCTGGATCAAGTATATGAACTGTTTCTTCTGGATGATCCTCGCTAAAATGTGCAATGCCACCCCTTCGATTGAAAGAATTTATGAGAATATGGTCAACACCTCGAACTATAAAGTCGACCACTTCCTTGGGTGTATAAAATACGCCTCTCTTATCCTTTTCATCTTTATCATATTCATGAAGAAATGGTTCATAAAAATATATAACGGGATCCTCAGTTATCTTGTGATCTTTGAATCTTGAATAGATTTTTTCAATATTTGAGTGTTCTAATTGCTCAACAAGACTTTGAATTGCATATTTAATATTGTCATGTCTATCTGAAGTTTTGACAGCTAAACTATAAAGCTCTCTCAAAATCGGAACATTTTTTGGCAGATAGTCACCTGCAGTTACTATACTAAATGTGTCTTTTCTCTTTAGTTTTTTGTACTCTAGTGCTCCTAAAAACAAAGAATAAGCAAGTGTCTCCGCTACGATATTTGCAAACTGGTGACTGTCCATATCATCAATTAGTGTTTTTTCGAAACTTGCTTTAAGATCTCGCAAATAGCTCTGCGTACTGGGTCGAGTGTTTTCATATTCAAGTGTTTCTTCTATCTGACGAGATAAAAGTTTAGCCCGCTTTGCTAATGTAACGGCAAGTTTTTTTGGTGTAGTAGTCAGTAGCGGTTTTCCTTGTAAGAACAAGGTTAATAGTTCTTTAATGCTTTTAGAATCATTATCTGACTGTCTTACGTCAAAATGAGCCTGTTTGACAAGTTGCGGCTTATCATTTCTATCCCACTGATACAACGCCCATTCTCGTAAATTAGTAAAGAGCACATTAGAAAGTGAGCCCTTATATCTATCAAACTGCTCCTTGAAAACAGGATTATCGAGGCTTTGATTTGGATTTTTTACCTCTATCCACCCGATTGATTGCCAGTTGTGATATTTAGCCTTGACTGTAAGATCTGGAAAACCAATGCTCACATTGTTAAGTACTAAACTTTCGATTACAATCGGATTGATCTCATACGGGTGATTTATTTCCGTTGCAAACAATTTTAGAAATAGCGTTAACGGCGTATAGAGGGAATTTTCAGTAGCAGAGTCGCTTAACTTATTAAGTTCTCCTTGGAGCAATTTTATTGATTCCATACAATAGTATATCACTGTCTTAACCTCCCCCTAGCATTCTTCTTTATACATCTCTATAATGAATCTCATGACCACATCCGCGCATGACTACATGAAATCATACTTCAAAGGTTTTCTCGAGGCCATGTCGAACATATTCATATTTTTGCCGTATTTCTTTTCGGTGTCTGCACTTTCCAAATCCCTCTTCCAACCATGGAAAAACATCACAGACACATCCAAAAAGTCAGGATTTTCATTGAGTGCATATTTCAACAAAATCATGTTTGGTATGATTTCTCGCGGGATTGGGTTTATGATGCGAGTTTCTATCCTATTATTTTATTTCATCCTAATCTCTTTCTACATCCTCACCATCCCACTCTTGTTTATCGGTTTTATCGTATCTCTTCCCGTTGCATATATGCTGTCTATCATGATGGAACCCGAATCAGATCGAAAATCCAGACTCAAAGAACAGTTCATCAAGATTCATCTTTTGAAGGATGAAAACTTTCAGGAGGTAGAGAAATGGTTTGAGTATGTGTACGATCTGAATCTGCGTCCGCACCCTTGGTGGAAGCTAAAAAATCTCATGGCTACCCCTCCACTTGCGCGCGACTGGACAAGTGGGTACACGCCGATCCTTGACTCCTATGCCGAAGATCTCACCAATCCCACGTATCAACTGAGTATTCGCCAACACATCATCGGGAGAGAACAGGAGACGGCGCTCATAGAGAGAACCCTCTCCAAATCTGATGAAGCAAACGTAGTACTTGTCGGAGAAAAAGGTGTGGGGAAAATGACGATCATAAACTCACTTGCAAAAAAAATATACGAAGGAAAAACGAACTCGATCCTCTCCTACAAGCGACTACTTCAGCTCAATATGGAGAAGATTTTGAATGAACACACTGATCCTCAAAAACGAGAACAGTTCATGGAGGAACTTTTAGATGAAGCGTCTCAAGCTAAAAATATCATCCTTCTTATTGAAAACTTCGAACTCTATGTTGCAGTCGGCGAAAATCATGTCGATCTCTCAGTGCCAATCGAGAAGTATGCTTCGACAACCTCACTTCAAATCATCGGTATCACAACGCCGTTTTTGTACGAAACGTATGTATTCCCAAACTCAAAAATCAGAACCATTGTGTCCAAGGTTGACGTTTCTGAGGTGACCAAAGAAAAGGCGCTCCTCATACTTCTTGACAAATCCCTTTCATTCGAACGACGATACAACCTCTATATTCCGTACGAAACGATTTTTGCTGTCATTGAAAAAAGCGCCTTTTACATGACCTCTATCCCATTCCCTGAAAAAGCGTTGCAGCTTTTGGATAGTGTATGTATATATACGAATCAAACTCTGAAAAAAAATGTGGTTGCCCCCGAGACTGTCGACACGGTACTGACTCAACGTACCCACGTCCCCACCACTCTCACCGACAAAATCAAAAATACTCTGGTGCACCTTGAGGAACTTCTTCAACAGAGAATCTATGGTCAAGGCGAATCAATACGAGCTCTGTCATCGGTACTTCGAAGGTCATTTCTTCTCATGGGAAAACGTACCAAACCACTCGCAACATTTCTTTTTCTGGGGCCTACTGGGGTAGGGAAGACCGAGACAGCCAAAGTCGTAGCTGAAGTATTTTTTGGAGCGTCGACATTTCTCACTCGGTTTGATATGTCGGTATACCAATCAAAAGATGATATTTCCTCACTCTTAGGTTCGATTGAAAAACTGAATCCTGGGCTTCTTACAAGTGCTATACGCGAACATCCCTATGGAGTCCTTCTTCTTGATGAGATCGAAAAAGCCCACCCTGATCTTCTCAATATTTTTCTTACTATTCTTGATGAAGGCTACTACACTGATGGATATGGACAGCGTGTTGACTGCAAAAACTTAGTAATAATTGCGACTTCCAATGCAGGAGCAAACCATATTCATCAGATTCTTTTGAAGCAATCGCTCGGGAATCAAGATGAATCTACAGAGCTTTCATCAAATTCAATGATCAATTATCTGATCGAAAACAATTTGTTTTCCCCTGAGTTTTTGAACAGATTTGACGGTGTTATCGCCTACAAACCTTTGGAAAAAGATACCGCAGAAACCATTGCAAAAACGATGGTCGATTCGGTCAAACAAAAAGTCCTCGAACTGTACAAAGTACATGTGAATGTATCTGATGAAACAATCCATGACATCACAGAAAAGAATTATAATGCAACGTATGGTGCGCGGAACCTTGAACGAGCGCTTCGAGACTCCATAGAGGACAAGATTGCAAAAATCATACTTGAGGGTCGTGCAAAAGAAGGGGATACGATCAATCTATAGATCTAATTCTATTTGAGCAAAAGATTTTCAAGCTCGTCTGGAAAGTCTACCAAGTACGTCGGATGTACCGTTTCGAGAAGAACTCGAGAGTTTAACCCCCAAGTTACCGATGCCACATCGATTCCAATCTTCTTACAACTATCGACATCTCTCGTTTCATCACCAACGTACAACACTTCTTCTTTTGTAAGGGAATCCTTTTTTAAACGTTTCTGTAAAGCTTTATCTTTTCCAAACAAGCTCGTCTCACTATGAATCCATGCAATATTTTTTATCGAATGGCTGTTCAAAAAATCTTCGACATTCTCCCCATTATTTGAGGTGAGAATTCCCAACGTATATTTTTTTGATAATTTTTCTATAACTTGCTCGATACCTTTGATAGGCTTGAGTTCGTTCATGCGTTTTTTCATGATTCGTTTGCCGATGAAAAGGATTTCTGGGATCATGATAACTGGAATTCTCAACTCATGAATAAGCTGCACCGGAGTCAAGCTTCGGAAATGTTTGACCTGTGTTGCGCCGATCGGATGTGCATGAAATCTGTGGGCCATCTTGTTGTAAATATCTACCATCAGATGGAGACTATCAGCGATAGTACCATCAAAATCGAAAATTATTGTTGAGTATGTTTTTTGAGTCATCTGTGTATAATACAAAAATAGAGTGAGTTTATTGTATCATTATGCTATGGGAGATAAAACTATTGGCAAACTTGTCGTTATAGAAGGTGGAGATGGATCCGGTAAAACCACCCAATCAGTACTTCTCCTTGAGTATCTCAAGCACAAAGATATTCCACACTCCAGCCTTGATTTTCCACAGTACAACACATTTTATGGGAAAATGGTGGCACAATTTCTTCGGGGTGAGTTTGGAAAACTTTCGGATGTCTCACCATATCTTGCATCTCTCACGTATGCACTCGATAGATTTGCAGTCCGAGATCAGATCAAAGCAAAGCTGGATCGAGGAGAGGTACTCATTGCAAATAGATATGTAACGTCAAATATCGCACACCAAGGAGCACGAATTCCAGAAGGCCCAGCGCGAGAAGCGTTTATCGACTGGCTTTCTGAGCTCGAATATGAGCTACATAAACTTCCACGCGAAGATCTCGTGCTCTATCTTCAGGTTCCATCGGAGGTCACCGAGAAGCTAAGCGGAATGAAAGAGACGCGATCATATTTACAAGGACATGAAGATATACAGGAGAATGACCGCACTCATCGAGATTCGTCCACGATGATGTATAATATACTATCAGAGCGATACAAACATTGGGAGACCATCAAATGTTTTCGAAATGATACAATGATATCACAAGAAGAAATTCACAACGCTATTGTGCAAACTCTTGTCAAAAAGGGTATAGTGAAATAAGGATATAACATATGGACAACAAACTCATAATCCTCAGCTCGATATTCTTCGCCGTCTTCCTTGCCTTTGCCGTGTATTTGTTTAGCGATGGTTCAATCGCCCGGTTTACTCGAGCAGATATCAGAACCGATGTTTCTTTGCAGAAGTCACTCATTTTTGCGTGGCCTTTATCGCTTCCTGCTGATGGTAGTTCAGAAAGTGAAGTAACGGTATTTGTCAGAAATGAAGCTGGAGGTGGACTTCCAGAACACCCTGTCAAGATCACATCAGCAGTTGGACAAATCCGTGAAGGTGAACAACTCTCAGATGCTGATGGTAAAGCAATTTTTCATATATCTTCGGACGCAACTGGTGTTGCAGAAATTGAGGCTTTCGTGAATAATAAGAGACTTCTGAGAAAAATAACAGTTCGATTCAATTAACTCTATGAAAAAAATAACAAAAGCAGTGATCCCTGCCGCTGGATTTGGAACCAGATTTTTGCCACAAACCAAGGCAATACCCAAGGAAATGCTTCCTATTGTTGACAAGCCAGTCATCCAGTATGTTGTGGAAGATCTCGTTGATGCAGGTATCACCGATATTATCATGGTCACTGGATACCACAAGCGCACGATTGAAGATCATTTTGACAGTCCAAGTAAAGAGCTCGTCGAAAATCTCAAACGGGGTGGAGATGCAAAAAAACATTATCTTGACGAAGTTCAAGCAATAAGCGAGATGGCAAACTTCATCTATGTGAGACAAAAAGGCCCCTATGGAAACGGAACTCCACTTTTGAATGTCAGACATCTCATCGGGAACGAACCTTTTATCTACACCTGGAGTGACGATTTCATCACCGCCAAACCGTCAAGGTTTAAACAGTTGATTTCGGCATATGAAAAGTATGGATGTACCGCTCTTGCAAGTATCCGCGTCGAAGACGACGAAGATTATGATCGATATGGATTCACTGGCGGGAAGCAAATTGAGCCTTGCATCATGGATATCGATAAAATTGTTGAAAAGCCAGGAAAAGAGCATGCACCATCAAACCTTGCAAATGTATCCGGATATATTTTCACACCTGAAATCTTTGAATATCTTGACAAGGCGATGGAGAAACTGAATGAAGGGGATGAGCTGTACTACAACGCCGCACTCAAACTCATGCTCGAAGATGGGAAGCGCATGCTTGCGGTCGAGATAAAAGATGGCAAATATTACGATACAGGAAACAAAATGGAATATCTCAAAACAGTCGTTGAGTTTGCGCTCAAGCATCCAGATCTGAATGGAGATTTCCGAAACTACCTTAAATCACTTAACCTTTGATTATTTTATCTTGTCATTCATGGCTGTACCAATCGATCATGCGTTGCATTTTGAGGTTTATTTGCTACAATAAATGCTTATGTCAAAACAAACCAATTTAAAAGAAGTGAAAGTTCTCTTTGATTTAGGGGCTCATCTCGGCCACAAGAAGAGTAGACTCCACCCAAGAGCGCGCAAAAATGTGTATCAAATCGTCAACAAAACATCAATAATCGACCTTACAAAAACGGTTGATCAGATTGCATCAGCAAAAGAATTTATTACCCAAACTGCAAAAGCAGGAAAGAAAATACTCGTTGTCGGAACAAAAAAAACCGCAAGTACTTTCGTTCGAGAATACTGCTCTGCAAATGGAATTTCATATATTTCCTCAAAATGGCTTCCTGGACTTCTCACAAACTACAAAAACATCATGTTGAATGTGAAAAAGATGAAAGAGATGAGAGAGTCACTCGCAACTGGAGAGGCAAAAACGTTAGTGAAGCATGAACGAACCCAGATGACCAAACAAATCTCAAAACTTGAGAGGTTGTATTCAGGTCTCGAATCTATGTATGAACGACCAGATGTACTTGTCATAATTGATATTAAAAAAGAAAAGAATGCAACAAAAGAAGCACAAGAATTCAATATCCCAATCGTCGCAATCGCAGACACAAATGCAGATCCAAATACTGTACAGTATCCTATCGTTGCAAACGATGACGATTCTGAAGTAGTAGAACACATCATGAAAGAACTTCTGGAAGCATATACAAAAAACTTCAAAGCTCCTGAACTTAAAAAAGTCCCCGAACCTAAAAAAGCAATTGTCTAATACATGATAGATTACAAAAAACTCAAACAACTCCGTGAAGAAACGCAGGTATCATTTTCCCTGTGCAAAAAAGCACTCGATGAGACCGACAATGATATGAAAAAATCTATGGAGCTTTTGAAAAAATGGGGTGCCGAAAAAGCAGCAAAAAAAGCAGATCGTAATACTGAAGCAGGTGGAATGTTCACCTACGTTCATCACAACAAAAAAATCGCAGCACTTGTCGAACTCCAATCAGAAACCGATTTTGTATCCGAAAATAAAGATTTCCAAAAGCTCGGTTCAGAAATCGCAATGCAAGTTGCCTCCGTACCATCATCTGATGTTGATGAATTATTGAAACAGGACTACATCCGAGAGCCAGGAAAAACTGTTGATGGTCTTGTGAAAGAAGCTATTTTGAAGTTTGGAGAAAATATCAAGATAGCACGAATCCTACGATGGGAACTAGGGGAATAACTCCAACTCGTCAGCTATTCAGTCAATCAGCCCGACAGTACGATACCAGTATCTTTTCATTTCTACGTACTCTAACCATCGTAGCTGATTTGCTGAGTATCTGAGAAGCTGAATAGCTGAGTTGCTGAGTAGCTGAGTAGCTGAATAGCTGAATGTAAGAGTTCAGGGTCTTTGACAAAACTGTATCATAATATGTCATTGCGAGGAGTGTCAACGACGAAGCAATCTCTAAATAATTAGATTGCCGCGCTCCATTTCATTCCGCTCGGGAATGACATCTATGTCAAGACTTGTGAACTGTTACAGCTGAGTGTAAGAGTTCACGCTCTTTGACAAAACTGTATCATAATAT
>PFSC01000146.1 GCA_002788865.1 Candidatus Roizmanbacteria bacterium CG_4_9_14_0_2_um_filter_39_13 | reverse complement strand
TGGCACAGGGTTGTTCATTCCCATTAGCAATCTTATGCCCATCTTCAATAACGAGTACTCGCATAGAGTCATATTATACTGGAAGTGCTTAAAAGTAGCTTAAAGTTTTAATTGCTATTAACTTTGCAGCATTTTCCCAAGTCCTGGAATTTTACCGATTAGCTCTCGTATTTTGTTTTTATTGGCAACAGTGATGAACTACCCGCTTCGGGCGGTAAACTGTCATCAGAAGGCGCTACAGGGGCTACTGGCTCCCCATTGGATGGGGTTATGATTGTTTCTTCTTGCTTTTGCACTAATTCAGGACCAAGTAGAATATCGACATACTGATCAAGGTCTAGCTCCTCCAGCATCATCTTTTGTAGAGCTCGTTTGCGAACCAGCCAGTGTTTTATACCCACCGGATCGCTGGGATCCGGGTTGTCCTGGGCAATGAATTTATCGTATAAGAGCAAAATCTGATTTAGTCGGGCTTGTTTATCCGGCGGTATCACCGGCTCAACTTCGACAATTGCATCTACATGGACTTTCTTGTCTTCACTTAAGAATTCACGATTTAACTGAATAAGAATATTGGCCATTGCTACCTTGCCAAGTGACTCGCTTGATGATCTGGGCAGACCTTGTAGGTATTCCCCAAGAGCTAGAGTTCTGGATATTTCATCCCTTAGGAGCTTGTCCTCATTGAGTCCCATTAAGCTGATTTCAGGTGGTCGCTCAATCACTACATCATCCATTTTACGTAGCTCCCAAACTGCACCTGGAGAGAAAATAATATCGTTCTTTGTGATGCCAGTGTCCTTGCGTATTTTAACCACTGGATCGAGCATTAAGATCACATCGTCCATACGCTGGTTGCGAAGATCAGCAATTTCCATGATGGTACTCTCAACTGGCTCAACATGGCCGGTTGCCCAAAACTCCCACAGCAGTGACATATCAGGTAAATCTACAAAAATGTGGCCGTTGTTAATATCAAGGTAAGGATTCTCGTCATCCCTGATGACCACCTCACCATTGGCAATAACTATCAGTTGATCTTCTTCTTAGTCCCAACATTCCCAAAGTTCAAGCTACTTTTCCTAGTCGTTTTTGACTGGCAGTACTTTTTGTTCGCCAGTCTCGGCTTTTCTGATATCACCATCAATTTGAGACATCTTTTTGGTATTGATTTCGTAGCGTTCTTTCTTCCAGTCTTCAACTATCTTCGGCTCACAAAACTCAAGGTTTTTATAAATCTTGTTGTCACCTCGATTTTCTTCTTCTTTAGAGATTTTTTCTTTTGCTTTAGTGATTCTATGAATAAGCCACGGACATCCTTCCTGAAGGTCTTCCGTTTCCGGAGCCGGAAGAAAGTCCCACAAGTCACACAGAATCATCGTAGGGTCGTCGTAGATCGTTTTAGTTGCTCCGTCGGATCTTTTTCGATTAACCATTTTCCAGGCCAGCTTTACAATTCCATTACCATACAAAACTGAAGATTCAATCCAATTTGGAAGTTTTTTGGCCAGTTCAATGATGTCAAAGTCATAATTAACAAGGTCACTCCAAGATCCCAGAGCCGTTGATTCAATATCAGTTTTATCTCTGGGAATGACACGAGTCTTTCGTTTGGCTGTAGCAAGTCGAGAAACTACAGTCTTCACAATCTCAAAGGCAATTGGAGGCATCAGGCGGGTGTTGTAGGCGTAATTCTGTTTGTGTTGATACGCACGGTAAAGCCTGTACATTCTCAGCCATTTTGCTTGGTATGGTTCACGAAACTCTTTAGCTCGCTTAAATAAAGCCCTCCATTTCTTCAAGGGTTCTTCGTCACGCTCAGAAGATTGATATCTTTTTTGGGGTATGATTTTAGTTTCTTTAACTTTGGGTTTTGGCATAGTGGTGTTGACCGACAAAAAAGGGGCTTGGGTTCGTCTACTTTTGGAAAAATAGAGAAACCCAAGCCCCGATAGATTCGTTAGGCGGTTTTATTTATGCTTCTAGGTTACAAAATAACAATTGTGAATACTAGGTTTTTACTGTTACTCATTGCCAATTCAAGTTACACTGGAGATGTCAACTACCGACTGCCAGATGCTAATATTGTATTGAACGTTTTTTAGTTCTATGGTACTCTAGTGTCCACGTATGTCTGATTCGATAATCTGTCCAAACTGCAAAAAAAACATTCCTCTTACCGAAGCGATCAGTCATCAATTGGATGAAAAATATAAACAAGAAATCACTCGATTGAAAGAAAGGAATGAGCAGGAACGCGAGCGACTGATTCAATTGTCCAAAGTACGCATTCAAGAAGAAAAAGAAAAAACGGCCAAAGAAGTTGAAACCAACTTAAAAAAGAAAATCAAAGAGGAGATGGAACTCAAACTCAAAGATACTGAAAATGAATCAAACGAAGTTAAGGAACAAAACAACAAACTTCAAGATCAACTCCTCGAACTGGCCAAGGGTATGCGCAAACTTCAAAATGAAAATCGGCTCAAAGAAATTGAAATGCAAAAAACTTTTGCAGAAGAGCAAGAAAAACTCCGCAAAGAAGAGCAAGTGAGAATAGAAGAAGAGTTCAAATTGAAACTGCGCGAAAAAGACAAAAAACTAGAAGACGTTGTCAAATCAAATGAAGATTTGAGGCGCAAACTTGAGCAAGGCTCTCAACAAATGCAGGGAGAAGTACTCGAGCTTGCGATTGAAGAACTTTTGAAAAAAGAATTTCCATTTGATGAGATTAAGGAAGTGCCAAAGGGAATAAATGGCGCAGATATTATTCAGGTCGTCAAAAATCGTGGAGGAAGGGTATGTGGACAAATCGTCTGGGAGACTAAGCGGACAAAAAATTGGAGTAATCTATGGATTTCCAAACTCAAACAAGACCAACGAAACGTCAAAGCGGAGATTGCAGTATTGATATCCGAAGCGCTCCCTGATGGTATTATTAATTTTGGGATGATCGATGGAGTATGGGTATGTGGATTTGCGTTTATTTCCGGCGTGGCATTTGCCCTACGCACACAACTTCTTGAAGTATCGATTGTTAAATCTGTACAAAAAGGACAAGATAGCAAGATGGAGCTTTTGTATGATTATGTGACGAGTATGGAGTTTCGACACCGCGTTGAAGCCATCATCGAAGCGTTTAACAACATGCAGGAAGAGATTGAAAAAGAGCGTCGCTGGTTTGCTCTGAAGTGGTCTCGGGAAGAAAAAAATCTCCGTAAAGTACTTGATACCACCATGGGCATGCATGGAGATCTCCAAAGCATCATGGGGAAATCAATCTCAGAATTGAAAGGGATTGAGATGCTTTCTGATGGATCCAAAGATGAAGAAGCTGGTAAAGACGATCAAGAAACATTACTATAATAGTATGGATCATTTTGACAAACTTCATCCGTTCATAAAAGCTACAATTGCCATTCCAGTTGCGATCATTGTACTTGCGATATTCATTCAAACGAGCACTACAGATCGACGTGTTGCAAATACAACGCAGCGTTCTATTCCCGAGCAATATGAACCTCAGAATACGACTCAAACAAGCCCCGAAAATCTTCTCAACACGTTTTCTGGAGGATGGAAAAGTAAAGTTGATCTGGAAGGTCCAAGTATTTGTGCGTATTCAAATGAAAACATACAAATACATGCGCAGATCAAAAACAAAAATGTCACGGCGCAGGTTGAACAAAACGGCAAAAAAAATAAGTATGTGTTGAAGGAAGATTGTCTATATTCATGGATTGATACGCAAAAATCAGGACTCAAAGTGTGTGAATTAGGACAATACATATCTATGTTTGGAATGTTTTCATTTTTTATTTCTCCTGACATGATAATGTCTTCTATTTCAGGTTTGAATCCTTCTATGCCTGTATCTCAGGATGTGATACAGGGAGTCTTGAGCTCATGTAAAGATATGGATGTGAAAGATACGGCATTCAATATACCAAAATCGATTCAGTTTACGCAGGGTACTTTGTCGGATCTTCAGCAACAGGCAAAGTGATTTTTTCCAAAAAAAAACTGGCTACGACCTACTTTCCCCGTTCTGCGATTTGCAGCGAGTATCATCGG
>PFSC01000193.1 GCA_002788865.1 Candidatus Roizmanbacteria bacterium CG_4_9_14_0_2_um_filter_39_13 | reverse complement strand
TCAGAGTCAGGGAAAGAAGCCAGAAGATATGCAGTTACGACTGTTGTAGTCTTTGATACCCTGTGCTCTTGGCACAGGGTTGTTCATTTGCCGACTTTTTGGAAGGTGCAGATGATGTGATTTCCTTCGCCAAAAATTATTATGAAATTCATTTCAAAATCGATTACAAAAACGCCAGTGGTGCTATTTCCAGTTATTACCCCGACTTTTTCGTAAAGACAGACAACAAAACAATTTATATCGTGGAAACAAAAGGGCGAGAAGATTTAGACGATATTGAAAAAATAAAGAGATTGGCACAATGGTGCGCGGACGCAAGTGAGAGACAAAAAAAGATCGCCTACAAAATGCTCTATGTGAAGCAGGAAGAATGGGATAAATACAAACCGACGAGCTTTCGGCAGTTAGTAAAAGTGTTTGGTAATAAATATGAAATTTAAACAACTTTCGATATACATCGAAAAAATAGAAAAAACAGCCTCACGGTTGCAAATAACCGAAATTCTTGCCGATCTTTTTAATCAGTTGAGACCGGAAGAATATGAAAAGGTGGTATATCTTTTGCTTGGACGATTGACGCCAAAATATAAAACATTGAATTTTGGAATGGCGGAAAAAATGGTCATTCGCGCGATTTCATCTTCGTTACAAATTGATACCGTTGAATTTACAAAAAAATATAAACAAAGTGGTGATATTGGAGAAACAACGCAAGAGTATAAAAATACCCAGACATCAATGCTTGAAGGTGCGCCTGACGTTCTTACCGTATTTGAAACCCTTGAGTCATTGGCTCTGGCTTCGGGAGAAGGTTCTCAAGACACAAAAATATCACAACTTTCTGGACTTATTCAGGAGCTTGATCCCCTTTCTGCGCGCTATATTGTCCGAATCCCTCTTGGAGTGTTGCGACTGGGTTTTTCAGATATGACGGTACTTGACGCTCTTTCCTGGATGCACCAAGGGGACAAAAGTATTCGCCCCATTCTTCAAAAAGCATATCATGTGCATCCGGATTTAGGACTTATAGGAAAAATTCTCAAAGAAAAAGGACTATCTGAAGTAGAAAAACTCGAGCCAAAGATTTTTACGCCGATCTTGATGATGCGCGCAGAACGATTGTCATCGGGAGTTGAGATCATTAAGCAAATTGGCACCTGTGCGGTTGAACCGAAATTTGATGGATTTCGACTTCAGGTCCACAAGAAAGGATCAGAAGTTCGTCTGTATACTCGTGGGCTTGATGATGCCACATTTATGTATCCTGATGTTGTTCACGCAGTGCGCAAAGAGGTCAAAGCTGATGAAGTTATTTTGGAGGGGGAAGCAATCGGGTATGATGCTCAAACCGACAATTTTCTCCCCTTTCAAGAGACGGTTCAACGAAAAAGAAAGTATGATATTGAAGAAAAAGCAAAAGAAATTCCTCTTAAATTGTTTGTGTTTGAGCTCCTCTATTTAGAGGGAAAAAATTATGTTTCTGAGTCTTTTACAAAAAGACGAGCGGCATTATTGTCAATTATTGATATTCATAATAATCATGCTGATCATGGAGTGATCCCCGCGGAAGAGGAGATTATTGATGATCCTGAAAAACTTGAAATAATGTTTGATAATGCAATCACAAAGGGATTGGAAGGAATAGTCGCTAAAAAAATGGATGGTACCTATCAACCCGGCGCAAGAGGATGGAATTGGATCAAGCTCAAGCGGAGTTATTCGTCAAAAATAGATGATACGATCGATTGTTTGGTGATGGGATATGACTATGGGAAGGGGAAGCGAACACAGTTTGGGATTGGAGCCTTTTTGGCAGGAATTTATGATGCAGAAAAACAGATGTTTATGACGATTGCAAAGATAGGAACAGGTCTTACCGATGATGAATGGAGACGGTTAAAAAAACAAAGTATAAAACTCCAAGTTAAGACAATGCCCAAACAGTATGAAGTAGATAAACTGATGGATGTTGATGTATGGGTGGCACCGGGAATTGTCGTTGAGATCAAAGCGGATGAAATATCTCGATCTCCGGTACACACGGCGGGTAAGATACTAAAGCCATCAAAATCAGGGTCTTCCTTTGCTGTTGATGTAGCGGGATTTGCTCTGAGATTTCCGCGCCTAGAGAGGTTTCGCGATGATAAAGCTGCGTCAGACGTCACGACACTTAAAGAAGTAGAAACGATGTTTGAAAAGCAACGAAATAATTGATTTATTTATTAATGCGTTATCATCATTCTGATAAGGCGCTGGGGATATTCGAGGAAAAAAGATTGTGGTTTTTGAACAAGCCGACGGGTTGACGTCATTGCAATATTTGTTCGATCAAAACAAATTTTTCCTCCTACATCTCGTATATGAAGCGCAATATCAATATCTTCGTGAATCTGACGTTCATCTTTACAAAGGGTAGGTTTAATCTTCCGCCACATAGTG
>PFSC01000101.1 GCA_002788865.1 Candidatus Roizmanbacteria bacterium CG_4_9_14_0_2_um_filter_39_13 | reverse complement strand
AGAATGGATTCCCGCCGGAGCCTGCCCTCGACTCCGATCGGGGGCGGGAATGACAACGTGTGTCAAGAAGAGTGAACTGTTACAGCTGAGTTGCTGATCTCGTGTTTTTTTGTATAATGAAGCATGCACGATATTATCCCAACTTTCAAATCTCAAACTGAAGAGCTTGTCTCAAAACTGCAAGCAGAACTCAAAGGAATTCGCACAGGGAGAGCGCATACCGGGATGATAGAAGGGCTTCAAGTCGAAGCATATGGTGGTACCAAAATGAGGCTCATCGAGCTTGCATCAATCACCACAGAATCAAATGACGCGCTCGTCATCACGCCATTTGATCCATCTACGGTTTCAGACATAGAAAAAGGTATTCTTGCGTCACCACTGGGATTGAGCCCAAATACACAAGGGTCTCGTATTGTCGTCCGCGTCCCACCACTTTCCGAAGAACAGAGAGTCAAATTTGTCAAACTTGTATCTCAACTTGTTGAAGAAACACGCAATAAGGTGCGATATGAAAGAGATTCCATCCGAAAAAAAATAAAACAACTTGAAGATGCAAAGGAACTCACCGAGGATGATACATATAGACTTGAGAAGGAAGTAGATGCGATGACCGGAAAAATCAACAACGAACTACAAACAGTAAAGGAGAGCAAAGAACAAGAAATTATGGAGGTCTGACTAGAAATTCAATCACTAAGCAGTTTAATTCAAACTCTTTCGAAACTTGTCATTCCCGCGCATGCGGGAATCCAGGCTGGATCCCGGATCCCTCCAGAGGCGGGCGGGCAAGTCCGGGATGACATTATTAATAATTTTATAAATGAAAATTTACCAGATGCGTAGCTGAAAAGCTAATAAGCTGAGGCACTGTCAATATGATAACAGCACTAATATTTTTAGTAATTCTCGTTGTACTCGTACTTATTCATGAATTTGGTCATTTTATCGTAGCAAAAAAAAGTGGTGTCCTAGTGGAAGAGTTTGGTTTTGGATTCCCACCACGAATTTTTGGCAAAAAATTTGGCGAGACTCTCTACAGTATCAATCTTATTCCTCTTGGCGGCTTTGTAAAACTTTATGGGGAAGAGTATCATGAGGGTGAAAAAAAGAGACCAGATGCCAAATCTATCCCAAAACATCGAGCATTTGTGAACAAATCTCCCCTTCAAAAAACGATGATTATCACTGCAGGCGTCGTGATGAACTTTATTCTCGGCTGGGTGATTCTCTCGTTTTTGTTCACCCAAGGCGTTCCAACACCCGCAGGTGTCGTCGTCACAAGTGTCCAAGACAACACCCCAGCAACTGAAGCTGGGCTTCTTGTTGGAGATCGTATCATCTCGATCACACAAGAGAATAAGACAATTGAAATAGTTTCATCAGAGGATCTCATAGGCTCGGCCAAGACATTTGCGGATCAGCCAACAATCCTCCAGATCGAGCGGACGGGTAAGGTATTTTCTGTAGATATCACACCACGATCCAATCCTCCAAAAGGAGAGGGGTCATTTGGGATAGTCATTGAACAGAAAGTGGAACTCGTGAAACATCCGTGGTACACGGCACCTTACTTCGGATTTATTGAAGCTGCTTCGATGATCAAGATGATTGCAGTTGAGATTCTCAAAATCCCAGCACAATTTTTCACAAAACAGTCGACTTCGGTAGAGTTTACTGGGCCAGTCGGAATAGCAAAGATCATTGGTGAAGCACGAAAGTTTGGCATTGTTGCGCTTCTGCAAATCACAGCTGTACTATCTTTGAATCTTGCAGTCATAAATATACTGCCGTTTCCAGCACTTGATGGAGGACGACAAGTATTCATTTTTTATGAATGGATCACGGGAAAAAAGACCAATCAAAATCTCGAGCATTACCTCAATCTTGCTGGAATTATTCTCTTGCTTACATTGAGCGCAGTCATTACTATTTTTGATATTCAGAAGTACTGGGGATAATTTACCTGTCATCCCCGACCCGATCGGGGATCCAGTCTGGATCCGCCAGATGGTGGATGACATATAAAACCAATAATATGAAACTAAAATATAGAAACATAACAGTATCAGGAGGCGTAGCCGTAGGGAAAAATACACTCCATGAAAATCTAAAGCCATACCTCGAACCTCTCGGATGGACATTTACATCTGGTGGGAAATTGCTTCGAGACTTTTCCAACGAATATGTGCAACCTGTCGCGAGCCTAGCGCCAGATGATTTCCACAAAGAACTTGATGAACGAACAAAAAAACTATTGGAAAAAGGGAATTATGTGATTGAGGCGTGGCTTGCAGGCTTCATGTCAAAAGAACGCACCGACACGCTTCGAGTATTTCTGCACTGTCAGGATGATGCGCTCAAAATTGATCGGGTCGCAAATCGAGATAACATCAGCATCGATGATGCGAAAAAATATATTAAAGAACGTGAAGAAG
>PFSC01000111.1 GCA_002788865.1 Candidatus Roizmanbacteria bacterium CG_4_9_14_0_2_um_filter_39_13 | reverse complement strand
GAGGGAAAAAGCAGGAAGTCGAAATTTGAACGTGTACAAAAAGCGCAAAACTCCAGTCTCCTTTGCTACCGAGCGGAATCGATCTAGTCGGTATTCTTTTATTTGAAAGGTATAAATAAGATTCAATCCAGTAAATATCGCCCAAATATAATGAATGAGTATCAAAAACAACATATAAATATAATGAAAAATTACAAAATCTTTTCAGACACCCTATTATACAGAGCAAACCTATAAATCACTGTAGAAATTCTTTGATTTTTGCCCATGCTAAGTCTGGATGTCGAATGGGGAGATCGTGTCCCACATCGGGAAACACAAAAAGCCTGCTATTTTTGATATTTTTTTGGAGTTCATATGCCCATATCACAGGAGTATATGTATCTAATTCACCCCATAATACCAACGTTTTATGCTTAATATTTTTTGTATCCGGAGATAGGTCTTGCGTGACTATTTTCCGGAAGTTTTTTTCAAGATGAGGGTACTTCATGAGATCGGACTGTTTTCGAATCAATGTGTAATACAGTTTTTTGATGTACGGGTAGATGAGCTTCAGTATGAGGTTTGAGTCTTTTGGAATCCATTTAGACATCTGTGCGATTTTTGAAATCTTATTTTGACGTTTAAATGAACTATTGCAAAGTGTGAGTGTATCAATAGTTTGGGGAAAATGCGATGCAAGATAAATCCCTATTTCTCCTCCAAACGAATGTCCGATGTACTGCGGTTTTTTCTGTATGATTTTTTCGATAAATAATTTGACATGTTCCCCGTACCCTTCAATTCCCCAGTGTTCCGGAGGGTTATCGCTTTTGCCAAATCCTGGAAGGTCGATGATGTATGCAGTAAAATCTTTTGATGCCAAAGATGCAAGTGCATGAAGACTGTATAAACTACCTCCCCATCCGTGAACAAAAATCAAAGGGGCGCCAGAGCCAATTTTTTTGTAGTGAACTTTGCGGTTATGTATTTGTATGAACATACATTAGTTGTCTTTTGATTGGATTCCATCGCTAAGTAACTCTTGGAAGTTTTCGGCAGAGTTTGGATTTTGGAGCTTGACTCCATTCAGGAAAAAGGTCGGAGTTCCCTGAACTTTCACATCAAGTCCTGATCGATAATTATTTTGTACGCGGTCTGCGGTTTTTGATGAGGTTCTATCTGTTTCAAACAGCTCCAAATCAAGCTCTATTTCTTTTGCATATTCTTTGAACAGTTCTTCGGGTTTGTCACTTTCCGACCATTCTTCTTGTCTTGTAAAAAGTAGGTCATGCATCTGCCAAAACTTCCCTTGATACCCAGCGGCCTCTGCTGCATACGCTGCGACGCGCGCGTTGGGGTGAGCATTGTCCAAAGGAAAGTGTCGATACACAAACGCAATCTTGTTTTTAGCATTTGTTACGAAGTCTTCATCGGTATTTAGACTTTCAATAAGCCCAAAATATGTACCACATGCGGGGCACTGAAAATCACTATACTCAATCAGGATGTTTGCGCTCTCTGTCGCCCATCTGACTTGATCGTCTGAATTGAGCTTAGTAAGTTGAGGAAATGAAGTCTGTTGGGGTTTGCTGGTAAGATAAAATGCACCGAGAAGTAAGACGAATATGATGGCAATACCTCCACCAATCATGAGTATTTTTTTGTAGTCCATAAAAGTATTATACTGATAATTTTGTTATTTTTGACTTAGATTTTTTTTGTTGAAATGGAAGCTCTTCTCCGTTATCGAAAGATGTGAATCGACTCCACGTTTCAATATATATTTTTTCAGGATTTTGTAGATATCAAAATCAAACATAAGATCCTCTGACCCTTCGGTAATCAAACACCATTTGTCAACCTGAAACACATCGGTGAGATGTTCGACTGAATCATGCTCTTGAATTGTGATAGCTTCGTGAAATGGCCACGGCTTGATTTTGTCTTTTCCAAATGCTTCGATAAAGCGGATATTATGTTGAAGTGTATCTTCTTTTCCGACACACGCACCTTTGCAAATCCCGATTTTATATCCAAAGCAAGGACATTTTCCTTTCTCGACTCCCAGAATTATTTGACAAAGCCCATATTCTGAGGCTAACTGCATGAGGAGTTCTCGAGCTTGTTTTTTTGGATGTACATACCTTAAGAAGATTCTCTGTGTCATCGCCAAGTATTTGATTTCGATCTACGATCTCCACTGTTTTGAATCCATCGGAATGAACTTTCTCAAATAGTAACGTATATTTTTTTGTTCCTCGCAACGATGTATTGTAGATGGGTTTAATTTTTTTAATCTCTCTTTAGGGTTTAATTCCCCGACGCTTGCGTCATAATGCTTACTTTGTCATTCTCGCCCCGATGTTCATCGGGATAAACTCCAGCGGGAATCCAGACTGGATCACGAATCCCTCCAGAGGCGGGCAGGCAAGTTCGGGATGATACGAGATACCTCGACCCTTGGGTCGAGGAGTATCATTGAGTATTGATTCTT
>PFSC01000187.1 GCA_002788865.1 Candidatus Roizmanbacteria bacterium CG_4_9_14_0_2_um_filter_39_13 | reverse complement strand
CCGGAGCCTGCCCTCGACTCCGATCGGGGGCGGGAATGACAACGTGTGTCAAGAAGAGTGAACTCTTACCACGGATAAGAGATCTTGTATTTGTTGACCTATAATGTTATACTGTGCGAACTATGGAATTTAATCGTCTTATATCTTTAATATTGGGGTTTATTATTCTTATTCTTGCCTTTGTTTGGATAAGTAATAAATTTCGTGCTAATAAAAGTACGGTTCAAACAAATCAACCAACCATCACAGTCACTATAGCACCAACAGAAAAGGTCGAAGCCAAAACCGAAAATAGAGGATGGAATCCCTTCGCGTTTCTTTTCGACAAGCAAACTCCTACACCAACCCAAACCAACACATCAAGTAACACAAATAAAGCAATCAATGGCGCCACGATTACTCCAAAATTTCAAACCAAGGTGAATGTGATAGAAAAAGAACAAATGAGGGACATTAGTAAGACAAATCAACCAACAGGAGTAGAGACAATAAGCAAAACCTATACAAATACTAATATGACGACAAAAAACCCCACGCAACAAATACCAGAAACAGGTGCTTTTACAGCACTTCTTCCCATTCTTTCACTTATGCTTGCAGGTGGGATAGCGATGAAAAAATCTTCATAACTGCTTCAAGTAGGCTCTTCTTTTTTCGGTTATACCATTACCTCATTGTATTGTTTGCTTTTTGTACTCTAGTTTGTAATAATGATTGATATTATTATTTGTCACAAATATATATGGCAAAAAAACCAATAGAAGATGCAGAGAAAGGTCTTAAAAATAAAGCAATAAATCTAGCAATTGAGCAAATTCAAAAGCAGTTTGGAAAGGGTGCTATCATGAAGCTTGGCGAGGGTCCAGTTGCGGCAATAGAAACAACGTCAACAGGAATTTTACCACTTGATCTCGCCCTGGGAGTAGGTGGAGTACCCCACGGAAGAATTATTGAGATTTATGGCCCCGAAGCATCGGGAAAGACAACTATCACACTTTCAATCGTAGCCCAGGTTCAAAAAGAAGGGGGAACGGCAGCGTTTATTGATGCTGAACATGCGATGGATCCAGCATGGGCAGAAATTCTTGGAGTCAAACTTGAGGACCTCCTCATATCACAACCAGATACAGGAGAACAAGCACTTGAAATAACCGAAACACTTGTCAGGTCGGGTGCAGTTGATTGTATTGTTGTAGACTCGGTTGCCGCACTTGTGCCACGCGCAGAGATAGAAGGGGATATGGGTGACGCTCAGATGGGTCTTCAGGCAAGGCTCATGTCCCAAGCTCTTCGAAAGCTGACTGGAGTTGTTTCAAAATCTAGAACAACCATAATATTCACCAACCAACTCAGGATGAAGATTGGCGTCATGTTTGGAAATCCAGAAACAACACCAGGCGGAATGGCTATGAAGTTTTACTCTTCAATACGCATGGATGTTCGCAAGATTCAAACGCTAAAAAAAGGAGAGGAAATCATTGGCGCACGCGTTCGAGTAAAAGTTGTGAAAAATAAAGTTGCACCACCTTTTAAAAAGGCTGAATTCAGCATCACACCAGAGGGAGTAGACAATCTCGGTTCGCTTATTGATATTGCTGCAGAGAATAATATTTTCGACAAAAGCGGTGCATTTTACAAATATAATAATGAAGTGATAGGACAGGGGATAGAACAAACAAAGGAGGCGCTCAAAGAAAATATGAAGCTAAAAAACGAAATAGAAAAAAAAGTATATGCAACTCTCTTAGGAAAGAAGGAAAAGAAAGAACCGACGAAAGACCTTGGTTGAGATCACAAAAAATAGAATAGTTTATGTATGGAAGAGTTACAAAGACAAAAGCAAACACTGTTTAATAAAGCGTTGTTTTTTCTTCAATTTCGTGCACGAAGCGAGCATGAGATGAGAGAATATCTTCAAAAAAAGGCAGTAGAATACAACTTCAATAGTGATATTGTTGAAGTTGTCATAACTCAATTAATTGAAAAAAAATTCCTCAGCGACAAGGATTTTGCAGAAGCGCTCATACACTCAAGAAGCAGTTTAAATTTAAAAGGGGATTTTGCAATCGCCCAAGAATTACGAAAAAAAGGTGTGAACCAAAATATCATTGATGCAGGTCTTCAAGAAAATACTGTGAGTGAATATGAGCGGGCACTCGAGATCCTTTCCAAAAAAAAAGACCTTCTCAACAAACTCGCGCCTGAAAAACGAAAACAAAAAGTATTTGGGCATCTTCAAAGGAGAGGATTTTCATATGACATTTCAAAACGAGCGTATGAGGCGTGTTTCGGGAATACCCAAACAGAATATGACGCTTAATAGGCAAGAGTTCACACTCTTTGACAAAACTGTATCATAATATATCAATTATTATTTTGTGTCATCCCCGACCTGATCCCCGTTTTCACGGGGACG
>PFSC01000159.1 GCA_002788865.1 Candidatus Roizmanbacteria bacterium CG_4_9_14_0_2_um_filter_39_13 | reverse complement strand
CAACGTGTGTCAAGAAGAGTGAACTCTTACTACATATAATATCTCTTGACAAATACTATAATACTAGTATACTAGTACGTATGTCTGATTTTAATGATTTGGTAAAAATACTTCAGGAAATAGATTCCAAAGAAGAAATGGTGAATTTCCTCAATGGTATTTTGACACCCAAAGAAAAAGAGGAGCTTGTGAGGCGTCTTGATATTGTCAAGATGTTAAAGCGCGGGATACCCCAGCACACGATCGCACAAAAACTGGGAGTCGGCGTTGCAACCGTGACCCGAGGATCAAAGGAGATACAGATGGGAAGATTCAAAACTATATAATTACAAAGAGATAAATGGAGATTTGTGGATACTGTTTGAGATTGGTTTTTACACACAATAAGTTTCAATTAATCTCAGTTAATTTCTACTAATCTCATAATTGAATTAGATATGAACATTCAACAAATGGAAATTGCAATTTGGCAATCATGGCAAACCTTAAAGGAGGATTTATTGTGATAGATGATTAGTTTACATCTCTCGCGATAAGCCCTCCAAATTGGAGGGCTTTTTTTATGAAAAAAATATGAAAATACCAAAAATATCGCTATCCAAAAAACCACATTACGTAAAAATTAGTAAAGACTTGGATTTTTTTGAGTTATTCAAAAAAATCCAAAAAGATCAAGACACTTGTTTTATTCTTGAGTCATTGGGGGAGGAAAGTAATAGATCAAGATATTCAATTATTGGCTTTGACCCGCAAATGATCGTACGCTCGAAAGGATCAGGCATCACTCTGTCTCAACAGGAAAAAACAGATGTTGTATACGAAAGTGAAAATCCCTATTTTGACCTTCAAAAATTTTTACCGGATCGGGTGATAGCTCGGGATTATGCAGGCGGCTTGGTTGGGTATCTGGGATTTGATCTATTTGAGAATATAGAACCATCAGTCAACGTAAAATCGCATCCTGATTTTGACCGAATGAAATTTGGCATTTATACCGATGGTCTTGTGTACGACAAAATGACCAGAGAGGTATTTTATTTTTACTACAAAAAAAATAGGTTGCGTTTGGTCAAATCATACCTTACAAAACAAAATGAAGTAACAGCCGCGGTTTCTGTAACTTTCAAAGGATATTCAATGACAAAACAACAATACAGAACTGTTTTCAATAGGGTCAAAAACGATATACGATCCGGCCTCATTTTTCAGTGTGTGGTCGGATTTCAAGGTGAATACTTAATCGAGGGAAATGAAATTGGTATATATGAAAAGCTTCGGCGCGTAAATCCTTCTCCCCATATGTATTATGTAAAATTCGGTAATCAAAAAATTATTGGAGCAAGTCCGGAGCTCCTCTTTCGACTGAGAAATAATGTCGTTGAGACATTTCCTCTGGCCGGAACAATACGACGGGGAAAGAGTTTGAGAAAAGATTTCCAACTTGCGCAAACACTTCTCAATGATTCAAAAGAACAGGCGGAGCATAAAATGCTCGTAGATCTGCATCGAAATGACCTCGGGAGAATTTCAAAAATTGGCTCGGTACAGATTCAAAAATTGATGGATATAAAAAAATATAGTCATGTGCAGCATATTTCTAGTGAGATATCGGGAACACTTGACGCGCATCAAGATATGTTTAGCGCCCTGGTGAGCTGTTATCCGGCGGGTACTCTCACCGGGGCGCCAAAGATAGAGGCAGTCAAGCTGCTTGAAAAATATGAGACAAAACCGCGCGGGGTCTATGGCGGTGCAGTCGGTCATTTTGGATTTAATGGTGATTGTACCTTTGCCATACCAATCCGTACTTTTTTTATTGCAGGAAACAAAGGATACACGCAAGCGGGAAGCGGTATTGTTCTTGATTCAGAAGTTCATAAGGAATATGAAGAAATTATGAGCAAATTGAAAGCGATGGAGGTGGCACTATCATGAAAATACTCATCATAGACAACTATGATTCATTCACCTATAACCTGTATCAATACATGGGTGAAATTCTACTGGAAGAGCAAATCACTCCGAATATTACCGTAAAACGAAATGATGAAATCAACGTGTCTCAAATTAAAAAAGGAAAATATGATCGCATCATCATATCTCCTGGACCGGGAGCTCCTTCAGACAAAGCATATTTTGGCGTATGTGCCGACGTTATTACGGAAATTGGTAAAACAACGCCAGTATTTGGCGTGTGTTTAGGAATGCAGGGAATAGGACATTATTTTGGTGGCACTATTGTCAAAGCCATGCGTCCCATGCACGGAAAAACCAGCAGCATTACCCATGACGAAAAAGGAGTGTTTGCAGGGTTGCCACAAAACATGGAAGTGATGAGATACCATTCGCTCGTGGTTGATCGAAAAACACTTCCTTCCTGTCTTGAGATCACGGCGATGTCACAAGACACACATGAGATCATGGGTCTCCGTCATAAAATATACCCGATTGAAGGTGTTCAGTTTCATCCGGAATCGGTATTTACGGAGAGCGGAAAACAAATATTACGCAACTTTTTGTTACCTCATAAGGTCCCCCTTATGAAGGGGGCGCCCGATAGGGCGGGGGGATGTTAACGATAGGATACATCCCTCCCCCCGACGTAACGTCGGGGTACTCCCTTGCCAAGGGAGAATTATTTACTGAAGTAATTTTATTATGAAAAACCTAACCCAAAAAGAAGCACAACAACTCATCGAACGGATGATGTCTGGTGAGATGTCTCAGATTGAAATGGGAAAAATGCTCACGGACTTAGCTCAAAAAGGAGAGACTCCTGATGAGCTAATCGGCGCTATTGGTACTCTGAGATCTTGCATGCAGACGATCCAAGCGCCAATTGGCTCGGTGGACACTTGTGGTACCGGTGGAGATGGAAAAAACACATTCAACATTTCAACCGCTGTTTCACTTGTGGTAGCGGGTGTCGGCGTACCGGTTGTCAAGCACGGCAATCGGAAAGCATCAAGTAGCTGTGGGAGCGCCGATGTGCTTGAGGAGCTTGGCGTCAATATAAATCTCACCCCCGATCAAGCGAAGAACGTTCTTGAAACAATCGGTATCGTGTTTCTCTTTGCTCCCATATATCATCCGGCCATGAAGTACGTTGCATCCGTTCGCAAAGAACTCGGGATTCGTACGATTTTCAATTTCCTTGGTCCATTTTGTAATCCGGCAAAAGTGCGTCGACAGGTTGTCGGCGTTCCAAACCTTGAAGTATTAGAAACACTTTCTCATGTTGCCAAAGAGCTTGAATACGAATATCTGGCTTTGGTGACGAGTACGGATGGAATGGATGAGATCAGTCCTGCAGCCCCGTCTTACATTCGAATCATTAAAAACTCACAGGTATCATCTCTTGAAATCGATCCAAAAAAATATGGCATACATCACCCGTCAATTGAAGACATAATCGGCGGTGACGTTCGGAAAAATGTATCCATGATCCAAACAGTTCTCAATGGAGAAAAAGGAGCTCCCCGTGATACGATTTTATTAAATACAGCAATGGCGCTTCTGGTTTCTGGAAAAGCAGTAACTATTGAGCACGGTCTCGAACTTGCAGCAAAATCTATCGATTCTGGAGCAGCAAAACATACATTAGAAGCGCTTATTCATTCATCACACAATCATGAGTATTCTTGAAGAAATAATCAAAAATAAACAGAAGGAATTGAAGCCATCAAAAAAACGTCAGTTTGTCAAAGCTATTACGCACCCCAGAACAGGAGATGTGGGCTTGATCGCAGAAATTAAAAAGAAATCACCAAGCGTTTGTGATCTAGCTGGCGACCAAGACCTCGTGTCAAAAGCAATAGAATATGAAGAAGCTTGCGCTGATGCCATCTCCGTAGTTACCGACAGAAAGTACTTTGGGGGTTCTCTAGAATTATTTAAAGATATTCGAAAAGTAACTTCTCTCCCTATGCTGATGAAAGATTTTATCATTCATCCTTATCAAGTTATGCAGGCGGAATCAGCTGGCGCCGATGCGCTTCTTATCATTGCTGCGCTTCATAAGCATTTCCATCCAGACCTATTATCAACTTTGGCAACATCATCTTTGACTCCTGTTATTGAAGTTGCAACTTTTGAAGAATTATCTCTACCCTTTGTGCAAGGGGCAGAAATCATCGGGGTGAATGCGCGCAATCTTAATACTTTTCAAATAGATATCGATCGAGCATGTTCAATAATAAAAAAAATATCAAAAGAAAAAACCGTGATTGCATTTTCTGGTGTGAAGTCTCGCCGCGATATTGAACGATTCAAAGCCGCCGGTGCAAAGGCGGTGTTAGTGGGGGAGCTACTCATGAAGGAAAAAGATGTAGCATCTGTTATTCATTCATTAAAACATGAAAACTAAAATCTGCGGGATACAATCTGTAGTAGATGCCCAAATCGTCATTCAGGCGAGCGCTGATTATATCGGCCTTAATTTTGTACGAAGTTCTAAGCGACGTGTGAATATGGATACTGCTCGTCAAATTATCCAACTCACTCATTCAATGCCATCAGATATCAAAACTGTCGGGGTGTTTCAGAATCAAACCAGTGATTATGTGAATATGGTAGCCGACAACTTGGATTTGGATTTTGTACAACTTCATGGAGATGAGACACCAGAATTTTGTACTCGCATAGAGCGATCAATCATTAAAACATTCTCTCTTGAGCCACGTTTTGATGTTGAGAAAATATCTCGATATATGAATAAATATAAAGTCGCTCATTTTCTTGTTGATCGGCAGGTGCAAGGTGAAGGGGAACCATTGCCGGTTGATCAATTAAGAGAATTAGCAAAGCGGACTCCATTTTTCTTGGCTGGTGGATTGACACCAAATAATGTTACATCCATAGCTCGTACCGTGAACCCTTTTGGCCTCGATGTTGCGGGAGGAGTGGAGAGAGAAGGACAGATAGATAAAAAAAAAGTGAATGAGTTTGTGAAAAATTTATTAAACCTCCCCTCAATCCCCTCCTTACCAAGGAGGGGATTGAAAAGGGGTGGTGAACATTATATATGAGTTTTTTTTCATACAAAACCCAGTTTGATGCAGATTCCGGCGGACATTTTGGTCCGTATGGTGGTCGATATGCTCCGGAGATGCTTATTCCAGCTCTTGAAGAATTGGAGCGAGAATATTTGAAAATAAAAACAGACCCCGCCTTTGAATGGGAATTTCTCTATTATCTTAAGACATACGTTGGTCGACCGTCCCCATTGTACTTTGCAGAGAATCTCACCACCACGTTAGGCGGAGCCAAAATTTACATGAAAAATGAAGGGTTAAATCATACCGGCGCACATAAAATAAATCATTGTTTGGGTCAGGCACTTTTGGCCAAACGTATGAAAAAGAAACGACTGATTGCTGAAACTGGCGCAGGTCAACACGGAGTTGCAGCAGCTACCGTGGCGGCTCGATTTGGATTTGAATGCACGGTATACATGGGGGAGGAAGATATGAAACGGCAACGACCAAACGTCTTTTGGATGCAACGGCTTGGCGCCACCGTTGTACCGGTTCGGACGGGTTCGCGAACACTCAAAGATGCAGTAAATGCAGCACTAAAAGACTGGATTTCCAATGTGGAAGATTCTCATTATTTACTGGGGTCTACGCTGGGACCTCATCCGTTTCCATCGCTTAACCGAGATTTTCAACAGATTATTGGCTATGAAGTGAAGGAACAAATGCAAGAGTTGGAAGGTCGTCAACCCGATATGCTGATTGCCTGTGTGAGCGGAGGGAGCAATGCGTTGGGTCTTTTTTACCGGTTTTTAGAAGACGAATCTGTGCGTATGATTGGCGTGGAGGCAGGTGGCGAGGGCGTGGGAAAAAAGGGCAGACACGCCTCACGATTTGCAGGAGGAACGCTCGGTGTGGTTCAGGGCTATAAAACAATCTTTCTGCAAGATACGGAAGGAAATATTGCACAAACTCATAGCATTTCAGCTGGTCTTGATTATCCTGGCATAGGGCCTCAATTTGCTTACTTGAAAGATATGGGGCGCGTTGAATTTTCATCTGCAACTGATAAGGAAGCTCTGAATGCGTTCAACCTTACGGTAAAACTCGAAGGCATTTTGCCGGCACTTGAATCGAGTCACGCAGTAGCTGAAGTTATAAAGCAGGCACCAAAATTATCTAAAGACAAAATCATTGTAGTAAATATTTCTGGGCGGGCAGACAAAGATATTTTTATTGTTGCGGAGGCGTTGGGGGACATGGAGTGGGATCAGTTTATAAAGGAGCAATCAAAATGAAAAAAATAAAACTCATGACCCATGTGGTCGTGGGATATCCAAACATCGCATCAACCATTCAAATCGTAAAGGCCATGGAAGAGGCTGGTGTAGATTATGTGGAGCTTCAAATTCCATTTTCTGATCCTATTGCCGATGGACCTACAATAATGAAAGCCTGTGACATGGCCTTACAAAATGGTGTAACTGTGCGGGATTGTTTGAAAGTGATGAAGACGTTATCGGCTCAAGTATCAATTCCGCTTTTTTTCATGGGATATTACAACTCTGTCTTTCATTATGGTGTCGAGAAATTTTGTAAAGCCGCAAAAGCAGCTGGCGCTTATGGACTCATAATTCCCGATATTCCACCAGATGAAGAGGAGTATGAGCACTTCATCAAAGCATGCATGACTCATCATTTACATCAAATTCGCGTGGTTACACCAGCAAGCTCCGATGAACGGTTGAAACTCAATGCACAGGTTGCCGATGAATTTGTGTACTGCGTGAGCCATTATGGTGTTACGGGGTCATCAGCTTCTGGAAGGGTTGGATTTCGATCGTACCTCAAACGGATAAATAAATATTTTAAAATTCCAATAGCGGTGGGGTTTGGAATTTCAAGTCGCAAAGACGTGCATATGGTAGAAAAATATGCGGATATTGTCGTGGTAGGAAGCGCGGTTTTGGAGATTATCAATACTTATGCACGGTTTGATGTTGCAATTAAGAAAATTAATACTCTTATTAAGACACTAACAAACAAAGAGCAGATTATATTTTAAGAATTATCTAGAGATAAATTTCAAATAAGTTCATCAATAATACCCAGTGCCTGTAAAGCAGTGAGCGCCCCACCTGCATATGTGCCCGAGCCCTCTGCATATTGTCTTCGTAGCTTAGCAATCATTTCCTGAGCCCTTGGATCGTTTTTTGCCGTTAAACCCACGATCTCCTCGACTACAGGTCTTGCAATTTTTTGTTGACTGTTACCTATTTTTTCCGCAAATCGACTTTCGTTCTCAGCAATATCCAACATTTCTGAACCAGTTATACCATTGGGATTTGTTGGGTCCAATCCAAAGAATTGTGCGGCTATCTTCCATTCTTGTGTAGATGTAATACTAGATTTATTATGTGGTGTTTCTTCTTCCATAAGACTTGTCAATTAATCTCTCTTTAGGGTTTAATTCCCCGACGCTTGCGTCGCGATTGTCATTCCTGCGAAGGCAGGAATCCAGTCTGGATCCCGAATCAAGTTCGGGATGACACGAGATACCTCGACCCTTGGGTCGAGGAGTATCATACTCTAACTGTATTCCCGCAAATCGGATAAGTCCCAAATTTGAAGGGGGTTCCGCCAGCAGATCAATATCGCTGTCTTTATGAATATTGCCTTTTACCTGTGATCCAAATAAGGCCAGCTTTTTCAAGTCATATTTTCTACAAAGTGGCAGTACTTGTCTTTTTATTGATGCTATAGTAATTCTCATTCTTAAAGTATAGCATAACATTATCTGTCCAATGAAAAATATGAAAAACGTTAAACTTGAAAGTTCATGGAAAAAAGTAGTGAGATCTGAATTTGAAAAACCCTACTGGGAAAAACTAACAGATTTTGTTCGTAGCCAATATCTCAACGGCAAAGTTTTTCCTCCACCAAAGAATGTTTTCCGGGCATTCGACCTGTGTTCTTTTGACAAGGTCAAGGTGGTAATTGTTGGACAAGATCCCTATCATGGAAAGGCTCAAGCAAATGGGTTATCATTTGCAGTAAATGATGGTCAGACAATTCCTCCTTCTCTAAAAAATATCTTCAAAGAGATCCAATCTGATCTTGGAATTACTCCAATCAATTCAGGAGATCTTTCACGTTGGGCGAAACAAGGAGTTCTCTTACTTAACAGCGTACTTACCGTCACTGCGAATCAACCCGCCTCACATAAAGCACAAGGTTGGGAGCAGTTTACGGATGCGGTCATAAACATTTTAAACGAAAAGCGAACCAATATTGTCTATATGCTTTGGGGAACCTATGCCAAGCAGAAGGGGGCAATGGTAGATGCGGATAATAATTTAATTTTGACATCTGCACATCCGTCGCCTTTCTCAGCTCAAGCATTCTTTGGAAATAAGCATTTTAGTTCGTGCAATTTGTATCTCACTTCCCATGGGATGAGCCCCATTGACTGGAAGTGATCTATTCTTTTCTGTCTTTTATTCTACCTCTTCAAGCACGTTTCCTGTAAAAAGCAAGCGTTTTTGGCCTATCTCTACAGCTTTTTCGTTCTCTATATCAAAAACAAGATAGGGTTTATTGTTCTTCATTTCTCCGTGTATTTTTTTAGCAAATCCGGGAAACTCAAAACTTTTATCAAACCAATCACGAAAGTGAGTTCTACGGCTACCATTTTCATTAGATAGAAAAGTCAATATGGCTGACCATCTTTGTCCAGAGCGAACGTCAAGCAACATAAGTCCTTGGCAAGATGTTCCGCAATAGGACGTAAAAAAAACATAGTTATTGCCCAACCAATGAGGATATCCCGTTCTTGCCTCACCAATAAACGTATAGTATTCTCGCTCACTATCTCCTACATTGTTGGTAACGGCAACAATAATTTTGTTATCAAGGTAGGTAACATAGTTACTTGCAAACAACTGGGGAATATAGCCTAGTTCATAACGAACGATTTTTTTCTGCCCGTCTGGAGATATTTCTTGGTGGGTTATTTCTTTTTTGGGCTCAATATTGGAATGAATTTCAGCAAGAGCATCTATATTGACATCCTCTTGCTCCCTTGCATCCCACGATCCAACATACAAAAAAAACACAGAAATACCCAACAATACCATGATCAAGATGGATATTATTGACCTTTTCTTTAAACGATACAGTCTATCTTTCCAGTTCATAAAAATAAGTGATGCCGATCTTTGTTTTGTAAACGTCATCGGTAGCCCAAGAAGGAAAATCACTATTGGTGGCTATTGAATAGAAATGAGTTGCACCTGAAGTTGGGTCGGAGATGGCTCCAGATAGTATTTGCCCTGCTATTTTATAGCAGTTCTCCCATTCAGCCCTAGATACATGATCCAATGGATTTTTCACTTTAGGAGTAGTATCCTCATTCCAGAATGCGTCATACTGCGCATCTTTCAAGATTATTTCATGGAGAGTATAGCCCCAATGAGATCTCTTCTTTCTAAATCTGTTAAGCACGGTAAAACCTGCTCCTATTTTTGCTTGTTGTGACTGTCCTTCCATTTCGCCTAGAATTAAACGGGCAAGCAATATTTGTTCAGTATCATCACTAAAATCTCCTGTCCATCTGGGGTCTTCAACTGTGGGAATACGTTTCGGTGTATAATCTCCCAAGTTTAGGTTGACGCTATGCAGTGTGGGTTTTTTATCTGCCCAGAGCTCAATGTAATGTATACCTTTCAATAACTGTTTCGTAAATGTCTTTTTCTCTCGTTTTGCGCCAGAAAATATCTGTCCTAGTGTGGCATGCCATATCCAATTTTTCCAATGTTTATTCTCGGCATTTTCTTCTATGTTTCCATCTACTACCAACTTTACATCGTCTCCATCAAAAAGATGCCAGTCGACGGTGATATCAGCCGATAGAGATTGTAACGGAAGATTGACAAGTACAAACGTATACCAAGGACGTCTATTCCCGTCCTCTGCCTGATTATTCAAGGTAAGCGTGATGTCTTGTGGATTTTGAATTGGTGTAATAGTGTAGGTTTCGATTGTTGCGCTTGGTGTTGGTACGAACTTCAGAGTATGATCTCCTTTATCCAAGGCTAGAATAAAGATAACAGTTTTTGCCAATCCTTTAAGTTCTGTGCCATTCCAAGTTGGAGGGATATCAACATATTGAGGTTTGTCTTCTGAAGGAACTTCTCTCAATTGAATATCGTCTATCTCCACACGTAGATTTTCTCCTCCACGTAAACCGAGCAATTTTCCTGATTGACAGCGGGCAGTGATGGATACAGCGTAGAGACCAAAAGTTTTGATCTGGAAGTTGATCGTGGTTGTTTTGGTGATTATTTTACCTACCATATAGTCATTATATACTATTCATTGATATCAAAACGAGCCGGAACCGTTTACTGGAACTTAACTACACTTGATTCAAAGCATGAATAGAAAAAACATTGTGTATATGCTCTGGGGAAACTATGCAAAGCAAAAGGGAGCGGCGATCGATTCTATGAACAATCTGATCCTTACGTCCGCACACCCATCACCTTTTTCGGTTCAAGCTTTTTTTGGGAACAAGCACTTCTGTGCGTGCAACATATATCTCAAAACTCATGGCATTGACCCAATAGACTGGAAATAGAAGCATTAATCGAGCATAATAACCACATGGAAACAGCATTTGTTACGGGGGGATCGGGATTTCTGGGGATAAATCTTGTTCGATTTTTATTGAAAAAAGGATACGGGATTATTTCATATGACATTATTCCATTTGGATATGCAGATTGTAAGGATAAAATACGATGGATTATCGGAGACATTCGTGATGCAAAACTACTTCAAAAATCGATGAAAGGCTCAGATATTGTTATTCACTGCGCAGCAGCTTTGCCTCTGTACTCAAAAGAAGATATTTACTCGACAGATATTGATGGTACAAAAAATGTTATCAATGCTTCAATTGCGAACAAAATTGAGCGCTTTATTCATATTTCTTCAACCGCTGTGTATGGAGTTCCCGATCATCATCCTATTTACGAGCATGACAAATTGGTTGGAGTCGGAGCATATGGAAAGTCAAAGATAGCAGCTGAAAAAGCGTGTATTGAAGCGCGGAAAAAAGGGTTAACCGTAAGTATTCTAAGACCAAAATCATTTGTGGGGCCCGAACGGTTGGGTGTATTTGCACTTCTATATGATTGGGCACGCACTGGTCACAATTTCCCCATGATTGGGAGTGGAAATAATCGGTATCAACTCCTTGATGTAGACGATCTGAATGATGCAATATATGCATGTATGACTCTTGAAAAGAGCAAGGTCAACGATGTGTTCAATATTGGTGCAAAAGTTTTCACTACCATGAAAGAAGATTACCAATCAGTGCTTGACGAGGCTGGTTTTGGAAAACGAATTATCGGCACACCTGCATGGCTTATTATCGGGATTCTCCGTATTCTTGAAATGTTAAAATTATCACCACTCTATGCGTGGGTTTACGAAACAGCGTCCAGAGATTCATTTGTTTCCATTGAGAAAGCCGAGAAACTATTGTGTTTCAAACCAAAATACTCGAATAAACAAGCATTGATTCAGAACTATCATTGGTATCTGGATCACGTGTCGGATTTTGAAGGGAAAACCGGCGTCACGCATAGAGTACCCTGGAAGCAGGGAGTGCTAAGGGTGGTGAAAAAACTTATGTAGCTTGATATAATAAAATAAATAATATGAAACAGAATGGCCTCACGAAGATCATACAAGAAGATCCCTCACTTATTTGGTACGTCAGAAAACACTCACATATAAGCGACATGAGCATCTTAGAACACATTTTAAATTATGGCAATTGGAAACAAGTACAAGAGGCTATCAAGATACTCGGAATGAAAGATACCGTGCAACTTTATACATCGCTTGCAAACAAGCGGAGAAGCAATTTGATGCCTCGCGTAAAACATTATTTTGACTTATACTTTGCTCATGCATCGGGAAATCCTCACTAAAAAACAGCGGGAACTTCTACCTCTCATACAATCACTTTCTTATGAGTTTGGATTGGTAGGAGGTACGGCAGTTGCCCTGCAGATTGGACATAGGGAGTCAATAGATTTTGATCTTTTCAAACAAGGCAAACTCGAAATTCTGAGTATCCGCAAGCGGGTAACGGCCACGTTTCCCATTACGCAGGTGAGGGTGGAAAATCCCACAGAATATACGATCAAGGTAAATAACGTACAGATGACTTTCTACAATTATCCTTTTCCTATTGAATACACTGTTAAATTCAATGATACAATCAAAATTCCAGATCTTCTGACATTGGCCGCCATGAAAGCCTTTGCATTGGGCAAACGGGCAAAATGGAAGGATTACGTTGACTTGTACTTTATATTTCAATTCCACTCTTTAAGAGAGATTGTCAATAAAGCACAAAATATTTTTAAAAATGAATTTAGTGAGAAGCTTTTTCGTGAACAGCTCAGCTATTATCAAGATATAGATTACAGCGAAAAAATAGTGTATAAAACTGGATGGGAGGTAAATGATCAGGAAATCAGAAATAGACTCACACAGCTTAGTGTCTCCTAATATTTCCCATATCATGGGTCGGAAGCGGATGGATATGGGGAATGGTGAAAAGGCTGATTTGATCAATAGAATTGGAGAAATCTATCCTATAATAGCTGAATCATATTAAATCTGTGGTATAATAGAAAACCATATGGATAAATTAACTGCGTTTTTTGTGACAGTGCTTTTGATGATTGTAAATCCTATTGAAAAGAATACGGGGTTGAAAATTGTACCAGGGTCACTTCAAACTCCCAAGGAAATACGATTAACGGTAAAACCTCTCCCTTATGTATCTCCAACGATAGCCATTACTCCTAAAAAAAATTATCCTCAAGCGACAGTTATTCCTCCTGAGCGATTTATTACAGTTACCTTGCAACAACCAAAAAAGATATTGGATACAAGACTACCAGATCAAAAAAGTGACGTGTCTGTTTCTTTTGTAAAGCCCTCTGCATCTCAAGTCTTTCGGGTTGACGAGACGATAGAAATAGTGGCTGAAACTCGAGGGGAAGTAAATAAAGTAGAATTTTATGTTGGTTCTGGGCAGCTTTTGAAAACCTTTTCTACTGAGCCTTATCAAACATCATTTGATATTGGCAAGTATGTGGGCAATATAAAAGAAAATTATAAACTTCCTCTTGAAGTGAAGGCGTATCAACGTGACGGTTCATCTCAATATGCGATCATGACTTTGAATATCGTCCCCGTGGGATCTGATGTGCCGCAAAGCGTTCCCACAGTCACAAAAGATATTTCTTTCAAAGAAATAGAGTTTAAAAGAGATATAAGCTCCACAAACCTGCAGGCGCGAGCAAATGGCACGTATAACATCGAATCGTATGACCCTTTCAACAATATGACTGGAATGAAAACAAAAGGGAAGGCGTATGGACTCAAACCAAATACTGAATATGAAGTCTTTGCAATCACAAAAAGAGGAAGTATATCGATAGGTTCTCTTCCTACTGATGGGAATGGATATGGAGAGTTTTTCACCGGTCTTGGTACGGATCAACATTACTGTGATATCTATCAGCTTGGAATCAAAGAAAAAGGTGCGGCAGACAACAATGCTGATCTGTGGAGCAATGATTTGGATTTTGTTTGTCCAAAAGGGTGATAAATTTTAGAGTAACTTTATATGAGTGAATTTGATTCATTATTAGAACCAATGCTTTATGAAATAAATGCCCAGAATTATATGTTGGACGTTAGTAATCTGGTCAGTAATTATCCGACATTGGAGGTCTCTGTAGAAAACATGAACTCCGCCGAAGAAGCAGACAGGTGGAGTGAATTTGAAGAGGATTGGTCCGCTGAAGGGTGGAATGAGGGTGTAGAAACAGCAAGAGAAGTAGCCGCTATGATAGATCAAACGCCTTGTGCTCGTATAGCAATTTATGTCTTTGCAGACCCAGTAAATAAAAAAATTGTAAAAGATTTTTTAAGTCGAGCCAAAAGAATGGTTGGCAACCACGAGGGGAGAGTAGAATCGACACATATAGGAAATTTACAAATACCACAAAAAGGAGAGGAAGATATTTTAAGTTTGTGGGGAAAGATGATTGCGACATTCGAATAATAAAATAGATGTTGTTGTTGATATATTGCAGCTATCCGTAAGCTGTCCAAAAAAAACAGATAAATGCGGAGTGGTAAACAAAATTTATTCTACTGCGTCGAGGAGTTTCATTTCCTTCACTCTGGCAAAATGCTTTTGATTGATGGTTATTAAGGTCAAATTATTGACCAGACAGGTGGCGGCAATAAAGAGATCAATGTCGTCAATAATGCAACCTTTAAAGGAATAATTATGGAACGATGAATCGTTTCACTCCTATTAAAAACATATCTTTGTCAAAGAGCGTAAACTCTTACTGTAATTTATTTGACTGAAAAATTGACCGTGTGATTTGAAGAAAATAATACCTCAAAAGTTTCTAGAAACCCTTGTCTCCCAAGTAATGGAGGAATATTTTCCTTATTTAAAAAACCGACGGGAACAATTCTTTTCCAGTTTCCTATTTTAACTTTTAAGTTTTTTTTAAGATAAACTTTTTCCTCACCGCCAATTCCCGATGTTTTAAATAATCGGCACTCTTTATTGAGATCTATTCCTAGTCTATCTGCTAAATGCTTGGGTAGAAGAGTATAGTCGGCTCCTGTATCAACAATCATCCAAATTTCATACCAGATTTTTTTGGCTTCAGAATATAAAAAGACTTGAGCAACCGGTCGAAAAACGTCTTTAAAAATGGAAGAGGGTCTTTTTTCGAATGGGAAAATTAAAGCCATAAAATTAAAGTGTCAGCTTTCGGAATATATGTCATGGCAGGAATTTCTTTCGGGTATTTTTTTTCTAAACGATCAATAATCTTATTTGCCGTTTTTCCTGTTTTAGCGGTAAATACTTGATTAGCAATAAGTATTATATGCTTTCCTTGATACTGAGGATCACTCATTAATTTAATCATTGATATTTTTTTATTGTTTTCCATAGCTTTAATATAAGACTTTGATCATTCAATGTCAAATCATAAATATTCAATCATAAATATTCATTCCAACTTTCATTTTTTAAGCGCTCAATTTTAAATAGGAGAGAAAAGAGAGGAGTCAGCAATTCTCATTTTGACTAACAATCATTTGAAAATAAGTGCTGATGATGAGGAATAGCACCTCGCCCTGTGCGATAA
>PFSC01000170.1 GCA_002788865.1 Candidatus Roizmanbacteria bacterium CG_4_9_14_0_2_um_filter_39_13 | reverse complement strand
GGAAAGAAGCCAGAAGATATGCAGTTACGACTGTTGTAGTCTTTGATACCCTGTGCTCTTGGCACAGGGTTGTTCATTGCTTCCGTCTTAAATGGAATAATATAAATTGCACTGATAAGTGAAAATGTTAGTTGTTTAATTATTTCTGCATCTTCACTTGTAGTGTCTCCTAAAATATCGTTTTGGGGGTGTGCCCCAAAGTTACCGAAATGTCTTATTTCATGGGCAGTTTCTTTTAGATGTTGTGTTATATATCCTTTATTGAAAAGCTCATCAATCTGTTCCCATGGTTTTTTTTAGCAAGGCCGGGATCTTCAATTTTATTTAACACAATATTTTGTAATGCACGACGAAACATAGTAACAGCACCTTTATAGGCATTAGTATGCATGCATCTTTCAGCTTCTGCTAAGTCTTCTCTAACTTTCTCAGGAATCGCTTCATGATAATTATCTGCTTCAAAATCTGGTAAAGGATAGACTCTACATACATGATCATTAAGTGTGTCATAAATGACAAATGAAAGTTCACAATAACGAGTGGGACATCTACAAATAAGCCAAGGGTCATCGCTATAGGAACTTATATGAAACTGTGGATCAGTCAATGGAATACCTCTCACAGTTTGCCGACATTTCCTACAATAGAATGATAAGTTTGCTGTTTTTATATCGAATTCATTTCTCATGTGATTATTATAATTCTTCTACGTGTCTACCAATAAAATTACCTGAACTGTTCCATGCTTGTTTTATTTCTTTTGTTTTTGGATCTTTATACCAAGTTTCAAGCCAAACCTTTTTCAAATCCCACTCCCATGATACCTGTTTACCTTTTTTGTAGTACCCGATTTTTGTAGTAGGATATATTCGATAGTTTTCTTCAACCCCACCTGGTGAGATAGTTAATAGAATTAATCCTTTTGCATCATTCACGGGGATTGTACACTTTACATCAGAAAAGAGATCAATTTCGGCATGATACACAATATTGGTTTCATGGGGTATTGCTCTCAGTGTTTGGAGCAGAGTCATTCCTATATCCAATACTCTGATTACTTCTTTTTCGTCTTTCACTTCCTTTCCATGGACAATTGCATTGCGAAGATTTTGAAAAATCTCTAGTGAAGCAGCGGTATGTTTTGGTATATAACTTTTCTGAATCATGACTTCCAAAGCTTGCCTGAGACCGACATAGTTCCTTTCATTTAGCATACCCATTGTTGCGTATAGGTTTCTGATTTCTTTTTCTATCTCTCTCGCTAAAATTACCATCCCCATTTGAGGGTCTTGTGCTACGGATCGGATGACAGCTTGCTCTTCTTTTTCATCACTCGTTGGTTGTTCTGGAATCTCATCCGTCGATTTTTTTACGCTCTCTTGAAACTTATCGATAGCTTCATCCAGCTCAATTTCTTGTCCAGCGATTTTGACTCGTTTTACTCGTGGTAACAATTTGATAATTTGCTTTTTAAGCGTGAAGAAAATTACAAAAGCAAGGATCGGCCATAGTAATTTTGAAAGCGCAGTAATGAAGTCAATAATGAGTCGAAACATGCTCGAATTATATCAAAAAAAACTCACTTAAGTCTGTAGACTTTAGTGGAAGTTGACATAGTTGCATTTCCCCGGAAGGACATTTAAGTAGTATTTTATTGGTAAAGCAAAATAGAAAAACCTAACAATTTTGACTCAGAGTTTGGGGTTTTTAATACTCATCATGTCTGATGATATCGGTAAGGAGAGCCACTCCGTCTACTATGATGAAAGTTATGCGGATATTCCCTTCTATCCAAATGGCAAATTGATCAAGTCTCTCTCCCTTTAGTTTATGCATCTTGAGTGAAGGGTGACGAGTATCCGTTTGTAAAAATAAAAGTTGCCTATGTATTTTACTACGAATTTGTGGATTTTGTTTCAGCTGTTTCTTGAGTCTTTTTTTGAAGTGATTTGAATAAGTAAGCTTCATACCGACTCCAAAAAATCTTCAATATTTTCAATGTCATGAGTTTTTCCTTCTGTATGATCTTTAAGAGCTTTGGTTGCTATTTTTTCAGTCTTACTGCTCATATCAAACATATGGATACCTGTTTCTTTTACATCATTTATGATCAGATTTCTCACATATGCAGACATAGACAATCCATACTTATCTGATTTGGAAATCAAAAGATCTTGAATCTGAACTGGAATGGTAATACGTAACTGCGATGTTGCCATATCAAAAGTATATACAAATCTGGGGTAATTTCAAGGCATACAGGTCTGCCTGGATTCGTCCCGATGAGCGAAGCGACATCGGGATTGGAGACCGTATGAATAAATATTGCAGGTCTGCCTGGATTCGAACCAGGAACAAAGGTTTTGGAGACCTTCATGATACCATTTCACCACAGACCCATTCTACTAGCTACCGACACATCAAATAATTTTAGGCCCGGGAGGATTCGTCCCGATAGCAAAGCGTATCGGGATTGGAGACCTCTATTCTGCCGTTTCAGCCAGAGGCTGATCCGCCTTTGGCGGAAAACTACGGGCCCTGGTGTCCTCGAGTGGACTTGAACCACCAACCTTCAGATCCGCAATCTGATGCTCTATCCAATTAAGCTACGAGGACAAGGTATGCCAGGCTCTATTTTATCATGAAGCGAAACTGAAAGAAAGCGCTCAGACTACGTTTCTCTTGGTATACTATCTGCCATGTTAGTTGAAAAACCTCCTTTAAGCGTAGAGCCCGGATCAAATAAATCGTGGCTTCGAGAAAAAACTGACCCATATTGGATATGTGCAACCGAATGGATTACCGAGACAATTCCGATTACCGCTGATCAAGCCACTCTTGCTGGCCTTGCAGGAGTTACAACCGGTGCAGCACTCAGAATGTGTAGCGCTCAAAACGGTGACAAAAATCCTTGGATCTATGTTCCTGCATTAGTTCTAATTTCGGGAGGACTTCTGATGGATTCAATCGATGGGAAAATTGCGAAAATTCGAGGTACGGAAGGACAAGGAGCAGCGCTTGACGCAGGGGTCGATCGTATCAACAATATCGTTCTCGGTGCAACAAAAATGATTCTTACTCAACAAAATGAGTCACAGATTGGAGAAGTCCTAGCAGCACTGTCTACAGTGACCGGACAACTTCCCAGTTTTGCCCGAGGACTTGCCGAAAGCAAAGGCCTTGAAATTGACGAAGGGGGCGGAAGTTTTATGAATTTTTTTGGTACTCATCTGGGAAGATCGATTTTGAATGGTACCGGTCTGGTACTTCCCCTCCTCCTTCGGATTCCGAAAGTTGCAGCATTTATTGACAATAAACTACTGGTATCCGCTGAGTTCATGCAAACATTTCCCTATCAAGAAATTTTTGATGCCGTCACCACCGTCATGAACACAAAAGTTGCATATGACAGATTAAAGATATATCAAAATCCAGCACCAAATCATCCACGATTTTCAGAAAAAGAAAGGGATGCAAAACAGAAACAAGCGGAAGAAAAAATCCAATCCTACAAAATCCTCATGGGAATAAATATTGCTGCAATGCTGGGGACGTATGCAGGATTACATTCAGATCAAATTATCAGCGGATGGCAAGAATTTGTTCATGATCACACGAGAGTACCGATCGTCAAATAGGGTACAATCTCCGGTCAGTCTCACCAACTTCACCCTCCGCCACCTCCGCCTCCGCCGCCTGATGATCCTCCACTGAAACCGGATGAATGACCTGTGCTGGAGCTAACAGGAGTAGCTGCAGATTGAAATGACCGTGCAAATGATGAATGGAGACTATTGGTCAGTGCATAAGCAGTAAGTACATTTGACGAGGAACTTTGAAACCACTCCGAATTCAATTTCAGATCCTTGAAGCGCGAAGCCCAGATCTTTTCAACGCCAAATGCTATCGCATATGGAAGAAGTTTTTCAAACATCATTTTTCTATCAGCCTGAAATTCAAGTTGTCTCTCTTGTGATACGAGGAAGTTTTTCAAAGATTTTGCGGTATTTGCGGCATGGACACCATCAAGAGTTTTTCGGGGCATAATACGTCCAAATATTGAGGCAGAAATTGCGAGAAAAAAATTGAAGGTGAAGGCCGCAACTCCTGCAATAACACTGTATTTTTTTCTGATTGTTTCTGGATTATCAGGGAAATACCCGTCTCGTACAGTTTGCGCATATATCATATTTTGAATACTTGAAACAAGAGTCGCGAGCTTTTTGTCTTTGAGACGGACGTGTATTTTACCTAAAAACATACCTGTTAACATTTTCTCCTCGAAACTCATCAGATCTCCCTTGAGAGTAGCGTTATCCATCTTGATAAGTTCAAAATCTCCTTTCTTTATTTCATGAATTTTGATGTATCCTCGTTGTGCCAAATGGATAAGCAGAGCAACAATCTCTCTCAAATCTACACGTTCGTCAATCAACGTTCCGACTTCTGCAGGCGATAGGAATCGATTATTTTTTTCGCCCAAAGGACGATCGGCTTTTAGCCGAGGTGGATCAAACCATGCTTGCACGACACCTGTAGATATATGTTTGGGGTCTCTTCCTTCTCTCCACCACTTAAAAGGAATCCATAAAGGAAACACGATATACCAGAAAAGCCCAGCAATCATCATACCTATAAGTACCAATCGTCCCACAAATGTCTCAAAAAAATCAGTGATGAGCGTTGGTTCAAGCACCGCCACATGTCCTTTCGGAAAACCCACAACCACAGTCATTCCCTCATTGTTCCCAAGTTCCGCAGTCTCAAATATCGCAGTATTTCCGACCACTGCAGTGGCACACTCATTTGAGTCTCCTTTTTCTCCACGATAACAAATCTCTGATATATCTTGAGGATCTATTGTTGATGGAAGTTGAATAGAACTTTGTACGTTTGCAATGGGCACTTCCCACTCATTTCCGGTCACATTCCAGTACAGTTCGTCATGGTCTGAAAAATAGGTCAGAGCACCAGATACTCTATATCGAATTTCGTATACATGCTGTCCGGTGATAGTACTATCAGGATCACCAACTTTAAGGGCGATTTTTCCACTTTCATCAGATTGAGTGAATGTGTATGGCACACCGAATTCATCGACAACAGAAAAATTTTCAAACGTCATTTTATATTTTTTCCCATCTTTATTGAGCGTGGTATATGGTATCGTGCGGAAAATCCCATGACGTTGCTCATTCCCAAAGTCGTAGGTGATTTTTTCAGTCACATCGATAGTTCCATCCGAGTTAATAATAGTAGTCTGATCAAATAGTATAATATTCTCTCCAATATTATTCTGGGCGGACGTAGGAAGCACGCAGACAAATAAACTCAAAACAAAGAATACTAGAGATGGTAATAATATACGCCTCATACTTTATTGTACTTTATTTCTGTATGAATCCACCATCATCCGTGGTAATCTATATGAATGAAATATACCCTAGCTCCAGAAATCAAAGAACAGATCGCCAAACTTGTACCCGCTCTCAAAATGGATCATATAAAGGTTGAGCAGATCCACTGTATCCGTAGTTTCGATGCAAAAACCAGAGCAATTGCACGCATCTGGGGTATGGCAAAACTCTTTAGTGAAGTAGCAGGAATCGAACCAACGTATATTATTGAAGTCAATGCAAAAAAATTTGACAAACAGTCCGAACGTGAAAAACTACATACGTTGGTCCATGAACTTATGCATATTCCCAAAACCTTCTCGGGTGCGCTCCTTTCCCATCGTGGAAGATATCATGCGATAAATGCTCGAGAGGTTGAGAAGGTGATAAAATTGTTTGAAAAGTGAAGACGTACTGGTTTGAAATTTCTTACCCGCTTTGTTGAAATTGCTTCGAACTATTTTTATTCTTATCCTTCCCCTCATCCTTTTCAGCAAATAATGATCGGATGTCAACTCCGAAGTATTTGAGGGAGGATACCAATAATACCGTAGCTGTAACCTCATCCAAATTCCCGATAAGGTAAGAGTTCACGCTCTTTGACAAAACTACATCATAGTATGTCATTGCGCCTGCCCGCCTCTGGAGGGAAGAGTGACAGCGACGAAGCAATCTCTAAATAATTAGATTGCCGCGCTCCATTTCATTCCCCGCCTGCAACGCTATGCGTAGCATTGCGGGCTGGCCGCTCGGGAATGACATCTGTGTCAAGACTTGTGAACTGTTACTATGTACAATGATACTTGACATATTTATACCAAATATGTACAATATACATTATGATATATAAACGTTCAATACTTCCACAAATTGAAAAATATATAGAAAAAAAAGAAATAATAGTGCTCACTGGTATGCGAAGAGTTGGGAAAACAACACTACTCAAGCAGGTGTTTGATGGTATAAAATCAGAAAATAAAATACTTCTTGATATAGAAAATCCTCTTACGAGAAGCTACTTTGAGGAAATCGACTTTAACAACATCTGGAATAATTTAGGCGTAGAAGGCTTGGATAAAACGAAAAAAGCATATATCTTTCTCGATGAAATACAAGCAATGCCAGAAATAACAAAAGCAATAAAATACTTATATGATCACTACGATGTGAAGTTTTTTGTCACAGGATCAAGTAGTTATTACCTGAAAAATCTATTTCCAGAAAGCCTTGCGGGACGAAAATTTGAGTTTGAACTATTCCCTCTTTCGTTTGAAGAATTTCTTTTGTTTAAGGGTGTAGCAAATCCCTTTTATAAAAGTATAACGATGACTGCACAGTATAAAAATAAAATAAAATACGAAAAAACAAAACAATACTACGCTGAGTACATGCTGTGGGGTGGATTTCCAGAGGTTGTACTTGAAAGCAACTTGGAAACCAAAAAAATGAAGCTTAATGATATTTTTAAAGCGTATTTTGAAAAAGAAGTAAAAGGGTTGGCAGATTTTTCAAACCTCTCTCGATTTCGAGATTTAATGATTTTACTCGTTTCTCGTGTTGGATCAAAGCTAGACATATCAAAACTTGCTTCAGAAGTGGGCACGTCTCGACAAACTATTAACTCCTACCTTTCTTTTCTTCAGGCTACTTATTTTTTATCACTTGTGCCACCATTTTCTAAAAATATCGATCGTGAAGTAAGTGGTAGTAATAAAGTATACATCTGTGATACGGGTCTTATTAATCTGTTGGAAAAAGTTAGTATGGGATCAGTTCTTGAAAATGCTGTTTTTCTCAATCTTAAAAAATATGGAAAGCTTCAATACTACGACAAACGCAAAGGTGGAGAGATAGACTTTATTCTGAACGAGAATTGCGCACTAGAGGTGAAAAATAAGGCAATCGATCAGCATTTCAATGCGCTCAAAAAAATGTCTCAAACTCTTGGCCTTAAAAACTACTACATAGTGAGCAATCTGTTTGTAGATAAAAATTATGTTATTGAAGCTCAAGATTTGTAAGGAATTAACGAACAATTCCCAACACCTGCCCACCATAGGTCAAGAGCTCCCCCACGCTCCATGCATCTGGGTAATACGCCCCATAGACAGCATAACAGACATACAGAATATACAGTCCAACAAGAAAATATCCTGAGCGAGCACCGAGCTTGAATTTCTGACTTATCAAAAGAAAGAGCAATGCTATGACCGTAAAAAATAGAAGTAAGATCGAAGAAAATAGATTTTCTGTGCCAACCTTCACGCTGCCACCGGTTACAAGAACATACAACAACCAAGGAAAACCTAGCCCGATCAAAATGTCAAAAACATTGCTCCCCACCGCATTTGAAACTGCCATATCACCCCTCCCCTTTTTGGCGACGATGAGTGAGCTGATGAGATCTGGGATCGATGTTCCAGTCGCAAGTATCGTAAGCGCTATGATAACTTCTGGAATTCCCAATGAATGTGCAGTAAGAACGGCAAGTTCCACGAGAGCCCAACTCAAGACAATAATCCAGATGATTGAGATCCAAAAGACTCGCCAATACGATTTCTGTATATGCTCATGACGTGGAAATGTCATAGCCAATGATCGATCAAAAAACGATAGTACTACGCCATATATTCTGCCACGTTCGTGCTTTTTTTCCTCCCTCTCAAATGCCTCAACATCTTCAGCTAGGATATCAAGGTTCTTTTTATCAGGGAACCATCCCGACCATCGAGAGAGAATCAACACGTACACCACATATCCAAAGATATATATAAGGGCTTCTTGCCAAGATATTACACCATCTGAAAACGTGAGAAGTAGTATCAAAATAGAAACCACATAAAATAATAAATCTCGAATCACCGGCCTCCAGTTCAGATACGCGGTCGCGACAATTGAAGACATCCCGACAATGACGAGAATATTGAAAATTGCAGATCCGACTATCGTCCCTGCCCCGACTTGTTCTGATCCAATTTTGGTAAGTGCTATAAGTGCCGTGAAAAATTCTGGCGCACTGCTTCCTATCGCCATAAGAGTCGCACCCGCTACATCATCAGATAGCTTCCATTTTTTGGCAATGATATCTAAACTGTTGACAAAGTATTGGTCGCAGATTTTGGCAAGGAGATAAAAAATGAGAACAAGAGCACCCAAATAGAGTATAAGCATGATCAAATAGTATACATTAATAATTGAACGTAACTTGTAATTTAAATACTGTAGTATATTGATACATATGCAAAATACAATCGCATTTTTCGAAGTTCAACCATGGGAAAAGAAGATCTTAAAAAATGCCTTTCCCGAAGCTTTATTTTATGAGGAACAATTGACAGCCGAAACCGTAAAGCTGTCCAAAGATGCGGACATTATTTCTGTATTTATTTATTCAACGATCACAGCAGAGTTGTGTGCAAAACTTCCACACGTCCGATTCATCGCAACGCGATCAACAGGATTTGATCATATAGATGTGCCCTATTGTACCCAACACAACATTCTCGTTTCCAATGTCCCAGAATATGGAAGTAATACCGTCGCAGAACATACATTTGCGCTTATCTTGAGTCTGTCACGAAAAATTTATCAGTCTGTAAATCAAGCTAAACAGCTCAATTTCGATCATGCTCAGATACGAGGAACTGATTTGAATGGGAAAACATTGGGCATTATTGGACTGGGAAAAATCGGTCTCAATGTGCTCCGAATTGCAAACGGTTTCGGGATGAATGTTATCGTATCAACCCATTCAAAGGATATTCTTTTGCAAGAATCATATGATTTTGAGTATGTTACGATCGATGAGCTTGTTGAATCATCTGATTTCATCTCGCTCCATCTTCCTCTCACCAAAGAAACGAAACATATAATAAATAACGATCGTATCAATAAAATGAAAATGGGGACATTTCTCATCAACACTGCACGAGGTGGACTTGTTGATACAAAAGCGCTTATTGCGGGGATCAATTCAGGAAAGCTTGCCGGCGTAGCGCTCGATGTACTTGAAGAAGAGAAAGAGATGTCTGAAGAAGCTGAAATCCTTACTCCTGAGTTTCGGAAAGAAGCGGACATGGAAACCTTGGTGATCAATCACTACCTTATGGCAAATCCAAAAGTGCTTATAACTCCTCACAATGCATTTAATAGCGTCGAAGCGCTCAAACGAATTGACAACACAACGGTCGAAAATATTCGCGCGTTTATCGACAATTCGCCGATCAATACGGTAAACAAATAAATGACCTCGTTGTTATCTCTCAATCCTTAATTGTCATTTCTGGCAATCCGCCCAAGGCGGAGCGTCCAGAATCAATAGTTGAGCCGCTGAACTTCTCCCACACCATCATAAACCTGATTTTTTCAAAATGGACAATTTCTGGATCAGAGATCACCACTCCCACTGGTACACGATCTTTGTATGTGATAAAAGCCACATTGTCGCCATAGATTATGTAGTCAATATTAGTAGAGTATTTTTCCGGTATACAAATCATTTGATTCCTTTGAGTTGATTCATTTTGAATGTAAGCTCTGTTTTTATCATTTTCTGCAATTATTTGTTTCGTGTGGATCATTTTTTGCATTAATAAAGCCCAGTACGTTTCTCCATACTCACCCATCAGCTCTTTTCCTTTCTCTGACATATGTTGAAAGTATATTTTCTCAGCTGACAAAGAATCCTCATATATCTTCTTCACTTCTTCGATCCCTTCATAATATCGGATCTTTGGCTTTTGGTGAGACATATTGTAAAGTGCCTGAAGTTGAGGCAGTTCTTGGCCAAGTGAAGAAATCGATTTTTCGAGCTGATCTCGTTTTTTTGTTGCCATGTTGATGAGCTCTTCTGGGGATGCGGGAACATAGAGTTTTTTCTTCCCGTCTGCAGTGAGCTGGAGCAAGCCTTTTTCGGTCAGCGAATCGATAAGAAGATATACGGTGGTTCGAGGGATTTTGGTAATTCTTGCAAGTTCAAGCACTGTGGTACTCCCCTGCTCAAGTGCAGTGATATATATTGAAATCTCTTCTTCCGAAAGACCAAGCGTGTTGAGGTTGTGTTTAAGTTTGTCCATTTATTTAATATTTAATGATCAACCCCGACGCAGAGCGTCGAGGTATCTCGTGTCATCCCGAACTTGCCTGCCCGCCTCTGGAGGGATTCGGCATCCAGACTGGATTCCTGCCTTTCGGCCAAAGGCCGATCCGCCTCTGGAGGACGCAGGAATGACAATCACGACGCAAGCGTCGGGGAATTAAACCCTAAAAAGAGATTAACCCTACTTTTTTCAGCGCTTTCATTATCAATTTATTTCTTTCTTCCATTTCTATTTTTTCTACAAACCTTGGGTCTTTTCTGGCTCTTTTGTTTAAAATTTTTATCAATTCTAGATAGATATTTTTTAATTCCTCTAGGCTTTTCTTGCCGCTCGGATATTTTTGATTATTAAATGAGAAATCATCTCCTACAAAATTTCCAAAGTCGCTAATAGGTTTTTTAATGTTTTGTTTTTTATCTTTCAGATTAAGATAGCCCCTGCATCGGTCTTCAATATGTTCAAGATGATTTCTTATAGTCGCTATGTCAAAAACTTTATTTAATTTTGTTTTTAGTTTTTGAATTTCATTATCGCCTAATTCCAACGAAAGTTGAGCAATCAATTTATAACATTTATCAATGCAGATGAAATAAAAATGTGTATCACAAGCTAAATAAGTAAGTTGAAAATCCTTTTTTCTTGGAGCATCTATGTTCCGTCTTAGCTTTGATAATTTTTTAGTAATATTTTTTCTCGTTTTTTCGAGCCTATTTATTTCGATGATTGCTCCGTTGATATATTTTTCCAAAGAGTGCAACAATAAAAAAAGTTCTAAACTTTTGGTATTATCTTTATCAAGATGAAAACAATATTTTGTTGCTAAATCAAACATAGTTTTAATAACCGTGTGCCAATTGATCGAGCATGTCCGGTCCTTTTTCTTTGCCGACTTCTTGATAAATACTCAAAATTTCTTCATAAGTCCCGTTTCCACCAACCATATCCCAAAATTCTTTACCAATCAAAACTTCATTGTCCAAATCCATATAATTTAGAATAAAGCTGTGTTTGAAAGTTTCTTTTTTAACGCCATACGGATTATAAGCGGTAGCATAAAACGCTTTGGCTCTTGGAAATTTAGCATGAGTAATAGCTTGAATTTGCAATAAGCGCCCCGTTGCTTCTATGCATTGTCCTTTGTTTGGTTTTGGACTTTTAATTTCAAAAAACCATTCTTCGCCAGATTTTGTTTCAATATACAAATCAGCAATACTAACTCGCTCAATGCCGGAACCGTTTTTGCTCAACTCTATAATTTCTTTCACAAAATCGGGGTATTTTGATTTCATCCCGCCACTGCCGATTTTGTTCGTTATTTCCTCAATACGTTTAATGGCTTTAGCAGTAACTACACCCCTAACCCTATGACCTCGCTCTGCGTTTTTGTGGACTGTTTTTGCAATCAAACGAGCGCACTCCTCAAAAGTCGTACCAAGTTTTGTAGAAAATGATCTTTCAAACTCTGCTATTTTCAAAAGACCATCAGGAAGCAACGACTCGTGAAATGGTTTCAAATCTCCTTTTTTAGAGGCTTTCCGAATCGGACGAAGTTGCTTCGGATCAAAACCGTTATCAGTTGCCTCTTCAATCATGCCTTGAATGAAACCCTCTAAATATCCCTTGATTGTGTTTCTTGTTTCTTTATTGATCATATTTTTTGCCAAATTAAAATACTTTCATAAAAAGGAGTGTCTCTTCGTCCTGTCCGTCTATTTACATGGCGGTCAACCCTACCAATCGATTTAAAACCAACTGCCTCCGGTTTATATAAATTATATTTATCATTTACTACTATTAAAGCAAGTCCGTCTTTTGTCATAAAATTTCTTGTGTGTGATAGCACAGCATTTATCCCGTCGATGTATTCCTTTTTTGCCCTTTCCGATTGGCCATTTTTTGCTGGGCCTATTTCTCTAGTTTCGTTATTTTGTAATCCTAAAAGTTCGTAGGCATATTTATGTTGTTCATGATAATCAATTAAGCCAATATAGGGCGGAGAAGTAAAAACCATATCAATACCTCTGGGTAACTCAACAGTTCTAGAATCAGCATGATTTACAGTAACTTTTGCCTTTGTTTTAATTTTGGAAAATTCCTTTACTCTTTCCAAAGTATCTATAGTATATCGTGATAAAAATTTATACGCCTCATCGACCGGAGTACAAACCCTACCGTGTTTGTAGCACTGGTATGGTTTAGTTTGGGGCACTTTTGGAAAATCTAAATCATAATGCGTAACAAGTCGCGCAGAACGAGCCGAACGAGAAAGTACAATTTTCAATAAATCTTGATAAGTATAATCATTTATTAATCTCAAATAGCATAATAGCTCTTTTTGTGTATTTGGAGCGAACCAATTATTTATATACTCGTTTTTTATTGTGAAAAGTTTATTAACTTTTTCGTCTTTCGAAAATTTGCTTTTATAAATATACAACCTTTGCAACACGTCCTTAATTTCTTTTTCCAAAAGTTGAACATCATACTCCGCCGTTTTAACTTTTGAAAGTAAGGTATTAAAAATAGAAATGTCCGTACCTATTGAATCAATACCTAAAACATTTGCCTCGACTAAGGTTGTGCCAGATCCACAAAAGGGATCATAAACTAATTTTGGTTGATACTTTCTCAAAAAAATTTCTACAAGTTGCGGGATAAATTTGCCCATATATGGGTGCAAACGATGAACATGCTTTGTTCTTTCCATTTCAGGCAAATCCCGTTCTCGCCAATTCAAATTTAGATCATCGAGTTTTGTATTCAAATTAACACTAGCAAAATTGACTAATGGTGTTTGATTATATTGTTTAGAAATTTTTTGAGCTACTGTGTTATCGTACATAATTTTATTTCATTAAATCATCAATACTTGTTCCCAAGCCACTGGCAATCTTCATAACCGTTTGAATCGAGGGCTTGGTAATTACATTTGTTTCAATTTTAGTCAGCGTTGTATAGGGAAGATCAGATTTTCTTGCTAATTCATCCTGCGTCAGTCCTTGCTTATTTCTAAGCAGTTTTATCTTATCCCCAATT
>PFSC01000162.1 GCA_002788865.1 Candidatus Roizmanbacteria bacterium CG_4_9_14_0_2_um_filter_39_13 | reverse complement strand
TCGTCCGATCAATGAATAATCGTTTGTTCTTTTTAACTCAAACTTCTTTGTTTTCTTTTGCATAATCAGCAAATAGCCAATATCATCAAATCCTTCCATCAGACACATCTTTTTATAGGTACTTATTTCAAACTCTTCCATCATTTTGTGCGATGGTACTCGAATGTGTTGATTTGGTAAATCAACTTCTATTTTTACATCTGATTTTTCCTCAATTGCATAAAAGAGATCTTGCAAAAATAATTCTGAAACGGTGACGGGGAGCAGGAAATTATTGAGTGCATTGCTTTTGAAAATATCTGCAAAAAAACTGGAGACAACGACTTGAAATCCAAAATCTTTCAGAGACCATGTGGCATGTTCTCTGCTAGATCCGCAACCAAAGTTCTTTCCAGCTACCAAAATAGTTCCCTTATATTTCGGATTGTTGAGAACAAAATCTTCTTTCAGGTTGCCATGTTGATCGTATCGCCAATCATTAAATAGTATCTTTCCAAAGCCTTCCTTTGTTGTTGTTTTTAAAAATCTGGCAGGAGTTATCTGATCCGTATCAATATTCTCAATCGGAATTGGAATTGCTGTAGAACGAATAATGTTTATTTTTTTCATACTATTTAATAAATATTCTTGGATCTGTAACGCATCCTTTTATAGCTGTTGCGGCGGCGGTAAGAGGACTCACGAGCATAGTTTTCGCGCCGGGCCCCTGTCGCCCCTCAAAGTTTCTATTGCTCGTTGAGACACAATATTTTCCTGGAGGTATCTTATCATCATTGAAACCAAGACAAGATGAACATCCAGATTCTCGAAGCTCAAATCCTGCTTCTTCAAAAACTTTGTCCAACCCTTCTTTCTTTGCTTGCTTTGCAACTTGAGAAGATCCTGGTACCAAAATTGCTATAATATTTTTCGCCTTTTTTCTCCCTTTTAAAATTTTGGCTGCTTCTCTGAAATCCTCAATTCGAGAATTCGTGCAACTACCAAAAAATACGTAATCAACATGCTGACCAATCATCTTCTGCCCTTCTTCAAGACCCATATAGTCTAAGGATTTTAGAAGTTGATCTTTTGATGATTTGCTCATTTGATTATTGATCTTTGGTAATTGACCATTGATATTGATTCCCATCCCAGGATTGGTTCCATACGTTATCATGGGTTCAATATCACGAGCATCAAAGGATTCCACTCGATCAAACTTCGCACCTTTATCGGAAGGTAATGTTTTCCAAAATGAAACCGCCTTATCCCAATCAGATCCTTTTGGAGAAAATGTACGACCATACATATATTTATACGTTGTCTCATCTGGCGCAATCATCCCACCGCGAGCTCCCATCTCAATACTCATATTGCATATTGTCATTCTACCTTCCATTGACAAACCTCTAATCGCCGAACCAGTAAATTCTACAAAGTGTCCTGTTCCTCCTGACGTTGAAAGTTTGGAAATGATATAAAGTATGACGTCTTTCGCAGTAACTCCTTTTTGTAATACTCCATTCACATCGATTTTCATTGTTTTTGGCTTGGTTTGCAAGATGGTTTGCGAAGCAAGAACTTGCTCTACTTCACTTGTCCCAATGCCAAATGCCACAGCTCCAAATGCTCCATGCGTAGAGGTATGGCTATCGCCGCATACGATGGTCATCCCTGGTTTTGTGACGCCAAGTTCCGGACCTATGACATGCACTATCCCCTGCCATGGGTGTCCAAGCCCAAAAAGTTCTATTCCAAAATCTTTGCAATTTTCTTCGAGCGTCTCTATTTGCTTTCGAGAAAGTAAATCTTTGATAGGAAGAAGTTGATTTATTGTTGGCACATTGTGATCTGCTGTTGCCCATACCCTACTTGGAGAGCGCACAGAAATCCCGCGGTTTTTTAAACCATTAAATGCTTGCGGCGAAGTAACTTCATGAATAAAATGAGCATCAATATATAAAACCGTAGGAAATCCTTCTTCTTGCGCAACTACGTGCGAGTCCCAAATTTTTTCAAAAAGTGTTTTTGGCATAATTATTTTTTTACATTTTCAGGTCTTAGCTCACGTACTTTTTTTCCTACTTGCCACAGTTCCATATTGGCCAACATATCGAGTTCTTTTTCTAATTCTACTCGATAATTGGGATCGCTATTTTTCTCGAGTGTTCGACGTGCTTCGTTGCCATTTTCTACTTCAGAATACAGCTTTTTAAACACTGGTGCAGTTGCATCTCGAAACTTGTCTTTCCAGTCAAGTGCGCCACGCTGAGCAGTAGTAGACACATTTGCAAGCATCCAATCCATCCCATGTTCCCCGACAAGTCGAATAAGACTTTGAGTGAGTTCTTCAACTGTCTCATTAAAGCTTTCAGATGGTGAATGATTGTGTTTACGAAGTTCATTATATTGTGCCTCAAATAATCCTTCTAATGCGCCAACTAATATTCCCCGTTCTCCCGTAAGATCGCTATATACTTCATTTTTAAATGTTGTTTCAAATAAATACCCTGATCCAACCGCAATGCCAAGAGCTTTTGCTTTCTCCTCAGCTTTCCCGCTAAAATTTTGATGTACCGCAAATGAGCTATTTATTCCACTCCCATCGAGAAAATTCCTTCGCACCGTTAGACCTGATCCTTTTGGAGCGATCAACACAACATCAATATTTTCAGGAGGAACAATGCCTGTTTCATAACTATAAGTAATGCCAAATCCGTGCGAAAAATACAATGTCTTTCCTTCAGTTAAAAATGGTTTTAACTTCGGCCAAAATGCTTTTTGCCCCGCATCTGAAAGAAGATAGAGGAGAATGGTTCCTTTTTCAGTTGCTTCTTCAAGCTCAAATAATGTTTCTCCTTCGACCCACCCATCGGCGATCGCTTTATCCCACGATTTCGACCCTTTTCTCTGACCAACAATGACATTGATGCCATTGTCTTTCATGTTCAATGATTGCCCGGGTCCTTGTACTCCATATCCAAGTACGGCAACCGTTTCGTTCTTTAAAACTTCCTGTGCCTTCTCTAAAGGAAATTCTTCACGGGTTACGACATTTTCTTCGACGCCTCCAAAATTCATTTTTGTCATAGATAAAAAAAACTAATAATGCGAACCACCTCCCCCTACGGGTACTCCCCCTACGGGTACTCCTCCTTGATAAGGAGGAGAACTTATTGATTTTATAACACCCCTCCTTTATAAGGAGGGGTGTCCGATGTAACATCGGACGGGGTGGTATTCATTTTGCAGCAATGACCTCAATTTCAATAAGTGCACCGGCTGGTAATTTTACTACCTGAACCGTAGATCTCGCTGGAAAATGATCTCTAAAAAAATTTCCGTAGACCTCATTCATTTTTGCGTAATCATCCATATTGACAATGAAGACGGTAGTCTTTACGATATGGTTTCGAGAAAGACCGACTGCTTCCAGAATAAGTTCAATATTCTTGAGAACCTGTTCTGTTTGTTGTTCAATGCCTTCAAGCAGTACATCGGTCTTTGGATCTTTCCCTATTTGACCTGCCGTAAAAACGAATCCATTGTGTTCAATTGCCTGTGAATAAGGACCGACTACTTTTGCTGCTTTGTTTGGTTGAATATATTTCATGATAATAATTTAACTGGTAACAGCTCCTTTCGATGCACTGGAAACAAGTGTTCGGTACTTTGCCAAAACTCCACGAATATATGGCGAATCGGGAGCTTTATATTTTTTTCTTCTTTCATTAAGAATTTTCTTTTCAACTTCAATATTGACTTCCCGCTTCTCTACATTGATATCAATGATGTCGCCTTCTTGCACAATTCCTATTGCGCCACCTTCCACCGCCTCCGGCGCCACATGACCGATCATAATACCATGAGTCCCACCTGAAAATCTTCCATCAGTAATAAGCGCGACATCTTTCCCCAAACCTGCTCCAACGAGAGCTGATGAGGGAGAAAGCATCTCGCGCATACCCGGACCGCCTTTTGGACCTTCATGACGAATGATTATGACATCACCATGTTTGATTTTTGCATCAAGAATTGCAGTCATCGCATCTTCTTCGCTCTCAAATACTCGGGCTGGACCTTTATGCCGCTTTATCAAATTGCCAGACAACTTCATGACCGATCCTTCTGTAGCCATGTTTCCTTTCATGATAATAATATGCTTGCCTGCAGGCGCAAGTGGTTTGTCAAAAGGATAGATCACTTTTTGATTTTCAGGCAAGGAAGGAACATTTTTTAAATTTTCAGAGACTGTTTTTCCGGTTACAGTCAAACAATCGCCATGAATAAACCCTTCATCAAGAAGCATTTTCATAACCATAGGTACTCCGCCGACTTCATCCAAATGTTCCATCATATAATCTCCTGAAGGAGAAAAATTCCCTATAAGTGGTACTTTTTTGCCTATCGTTTCAAAATCATCAATTGTCAAAGGTACATCTGCTTCGTGCGCTATTGCAAGAAGATGAAGAACTGCATTGGTAGAACCTCCAACAGCCTGAACTACGACGATTGCATTTTCAAATGCCTTTCGGGTCAGAATATCACGGGTACGAATGCCCTTTTTCATCATGACAAATAATGCATCAACTGTCCGACATATATCATCAATTTTATTTTCAGAAATGCGCCCATTGCGATTCATAGCGGGACGGGCAGCACTACCGGGAACAGACATACCAAGCGCTTCTATAGCACTTGCCATCGTATTTGCCGTAAACATACCTCCACATGCCCCAGCGCATGGACAGGATTTACATTCTATCTCATGAAATTCATCTTTCGTTATTTTGCCTGCACTCAATGCCCCGATTGCTTCAAATATTGAGACGATGTTCAAGTCTTTTCCTTTGTATGATCCAGACAAAATAGTCCCCCCATACAAGGTGATACCGATTGAATTATTTCTGGCAAGTGGCATGAGCGATGCAGGAATCGTCTTATCACAACCAGAAAATGCAATAGTTCCATCAGCCATGTACGCCTCTTGCATCATTTCAATAGAATCTGCGATCCATTCTCTCGAAACAAGTGAATATTTCATTCCTTCTGTACCCATGGTTTCTCCATCAGTGATAACAGGAGTACCAAACATGTATGGTCTCCCACCAACTTTTGCAATTTCTTCTTCTGCAATTTTTGCCAACTGATCAATATGCGCATTGCAGGGAGATACGTCAGAGTACGGAGCGGCAACACAGATCAATGGTTTTCCAAAATCCTCATCTTTATAACCAACCGCCCGCATCATGGCGCGAGCTGCGGCACGCTTTGTCCAATCTTTGGCGCCCGAAATACTGGTGAGCACTGCACTTCGTTTTTTCAATGATTCTGATGTATTATTGCAACAGTAATCTCCTTGACATTTGTTCATAGAAAATATAAAAAATTAATTGTCATGCTGAATTTAGTTCAGCATCTTTATGGACTGAATCCTGAATCAAGTTCAGGATGACATTTGATTAAACTAAATATTGATATAACATATCTTTTTCAGATAATTTTGTGTACTTTAATTCTATCGCATCCATACGGTTCATCAACGGTTTTAAATCCTCTTTGCTTCGAAGCTCGAAACCAACAAGTGCTGGAGCTTTTTCTTTATTCGTTTTTTTCATATACTCAAAACGCACGATATCATCATTTGGACCAAGCGCCTCATCAAGCATTCGTTTGAGTTGCCCAGGTTTTTGAGCAAATTCAATAAGAAAATAATGTTTCCGTCCTTGGTAAACCAAACTTTTTTCCATGATTTCCGGATAGCGCAAGATATCATTGTTGCCCCCGCTCAAAATACATACGACTGTTTTTCCCTTAATCTGTTCTGCCATATCATCAAGTGCCGCCACTGAAAGCGCCCCCGCAGGCTCTGCGACAATTCCCTCATTTTGGTAAAGTTCAATCATTGTGATGCAGTCTTTACCCTCAGGGACACGTAAAACGTCATCAACATTTTTTTTAACGATTTCAAATGTCAGATCACCGGGAGTTGCCACCGCTGCCCCATCTACAAAGGTGTCAATTTTTTTTAACGTAATAATCTTATTTTGCTTTAATGACTCATGCATGCATGAAGCTCCTTCCGGCTCAACTCCAATTACCTTGATGTCTTCATTCACATTCTTAAGAAATGTCGAAACGCCCGATATCAATCCTCCACCACCAATGCATGCAAAAACATAGGCGATTTTTTCTCCAACTTGATCGACAATTTCTTTCCCCACTGTTCCTTGTCCTGCAATGGTAAGGGGATCATTAAATGGATGTACGTAAATTGCACCAGTCTTTTTTTCAAAAATGCGTGAAGCGATACTTGCATCATCAAATGTACTACCGACAAGTTTTATTTCAACAAAGCCATCTCCAAATTGCTTGACTTTGTCAATTTTTTGGTTCGGAGTTACAGTCGGCATAAAAATAGTTCCATGGATTTTGAGCGCATTGCAACTCCACGCAACGCCTTGCGCATGATTTCCTGCACTGGCGCATACAATTCCCTTCTGCTTTTCAGCTTTTGAAAGCGAAGACATTTTATTGTAGGCGCCACGAATTTTAAAAGAACGTACTTCTTGTAAATCTTCTCGTTTCAAATAAATAGTTGCATCGTATTTTTTTGATAATCGAGCACTTTTTTGTAATGGCGTTTTTTTTGCGACACCAGAGAGTCTTAGTGCGGCACTTTCAATATTTTTTTTTGTTACGCTCATATGAGTTTATTCAATCCATCAACATATGCCTGAACTGCAGCTACAACAATATCAGTATCTGACCCAAATCCAAAATACACTTTATTTTTGTATTCAAGCTGAACATTCACGCGACTTACGTCGTCACTTCCTTTTGTCATTGCCTGAATCAAAAACTCCCGTAAAACCGGAAGGGTTTTTAATACTTTCGCCTCAGCAACAGCTAAATTGACCGCTTTATATGCAGCGTCGACCGGTCCGTTGCCATTTGCAGATGTTGTATGCTCAGCTCCATCTATCAACATTTTCATGGTTGCCATTGGCTTTAGCGGATATCCACAAACCACTTCAACAAGTTTAGTTTCAAGTCTTTTGGGGGTAGTAAGAGTTTTACCCATCAACATATGAAGATCCTCATCGAGAATTTGCTTTTTAGAGTCGGCAAGTTCAAGAAATTTTTCATACGATTTTTTTATCTGAATGGGCTTTAATGTATATCCTAAACGTTCCAGGTGATGATTGAGCGCTGCGCGTCCAGATCGAGCTGAAAGTACAATCTCAGATGATGCAATACCAACATCATGCGGATCAATAATTTCATAATTTTCTCGTAGTTTCAAAACACCATCCTGATGAATACCGGAAGAATGGGCAAACGCATTTTTCCCAACTATAGCTTTATTTGCCTGAATCGGCATATTCATGAGATTTGCGACCAGTCGACTTGTCGGATAAATTTTTTTTGCATTGATGTTTGTGTCATACGGAAACTTGTGTGTTCGCATGATCATGACCACCTCTTCAAGCGATGTATTTCCAGCGCGCTCCCCAATGCCATTCATCGTAACTTCTATCTGGCGTGCACCATTTGCAACTCCTGCCATGGCGTTTGCGGTGGCCAAACCAAGATCATTGTGACAGTGAGCCGATATGATAGCTTTATCGATATTTGACACATGCTCTTTGAGGTATTTGATTTTTTCACCATACATATGGGGAAGATTGTAGCCAGTTGTATCGGGTATATTGACTACGGTGGCGCCTGCTGCAATGACCGCTTCAATCATTTGAGTTAAGTATTCCAGATCCGCACGTCCTGCATCTTCCGCATAAAATTCGACATCCTCGACAAACTTCTTTGCATACTTCACCGCTTCAACGGCTCGTTTGAGTATATCTTCCCGTGTCGATTTAAATTTATACTTAATATGTATATCGGATGCTCCAATACCAGTATGAATTCGTTTCCGTTTTGCATACTCAAGAGATGCGACGGCAGAATCAATATCTCCTTTGACCGCTCGCGTGAGCGCACAAATAATCGGATTTTTAACTGCTTTTGATATCTCTATGACCGACTGAAAATCCCCGGGCGAAGAGATTGGGAAACCCGCTTCGATGACATCGACTCCAAGAGATTCAAGCGCCTTTGCAATTTCGATCTTTTCGACTGTATTGAGCTGACAGCCCGGCACTTGTTCTCCATCACGTAATGTAGTATCAAATATATGAATTTTTTGCATATTAGGTGTTAAAAACTGCGATACGCCCTGATTGGACAAATTCTTTAATGCCAAATGGTTTCATAAGATCATAAAAATCATTAATATCTTTTTCAGTTCCTGTTTTTTCAAGAATAAGATAATTCTTTTTTACTTCGATAATACGGACAAAAGAACTGATCAATACCAGATGTTCTATCTCTTTTCGCTTCTCTAGTTTGTTTGCCGATACTTTCAGGAGGGCTATTTCTCTTGCTACAAGATCAGCGTCAACTGAGTCGATCACCTTCACCACCTCAATAATCCTATAGAGTTGTTTCACTATTTTCTCAACCAACTCATATTCTGCATGAACGACGATGGTAAATCGGGATTGATCTTCATTTTTGACTTCTGACACAGTCAAGCTTTCAATATTAATCTTTCGTCGTAAAAATAAATCGGCAATTCGATATAAAACACCGGGTGTATTTTCAGTAAATGCGGTTATGGTGTAATAGTTTTTCATAAGGTATTTATTCTAATCGCACATCGGCAACTGATGCGCCGCTTTCAACCATAGGGAATACATTATCTTCTTGTTCAACTGAAATCTCAAGGATAAATGGGCCATTTGATTGTAACATTTTCTTAATTCCTGATTCTAAATTTTTACGAACTTCAATCTTCATACCTTCTATCCCATATGCTTTTGCAACTCCGATAAAATTTGGGCTTTGAATATGAGTCATTGAGTATCGTTTATCAAAAAAAAGTTCTTGCCATTGGCGCACCATTCCCAAGAATCCATTATTTAATATGATTATTTTGACAGGAATATTTTCTTGTGCAATGGTACCAAGCTCTTGTATATTCATCTGAATACCCCCATCACCAGAAACACAAATGACTTCTTTATCCGGCGCCGCAACTTTTACTCCCATTGCAGCGGGAAGTCCAAATCCCATCGTACCCATCCCTCCTGAAGAATGAAAACTGTTGAAAAATTTAAATTTAAAATATCTTGCTGCAATCATCTGATGCTGACCAACATCTGCAACGACAATTGCTTTTCCTTGTGTTGCTTCAGAAATACGTGTTATTGCTTCAGCCATTTTGATGGGACCTTTTTTTGGATCACAGTTGCCATCCCACACCCGCTTCTTTTCTATATCAAAACAGCTGTGAAACTGTTTTACCCACGTGTCGTGTCTGAGTTTTTTTATGCGACGTGCTAGTGCTTCCAAAGCGGGTTTTGCATCTGCAACAATGGGTATCTCTGTTTTCACATTTTTATTCAGTTCCGCAGGATCAATATCAATGTGTATGACTTTTGCATCTACAAGATAGTCTGACAATCTTCCCGTCACTCTATCGTCAAACCGCATCCCAACAGCAAGCACTACATCTGCTTTGTTTGAAAGAAGATTTGGCCCATAATTACCATGCATGCCCAAGAAGCCAGCATATAACCTATGGCCATTTGGGAATGAGGACAATCCATGAAGGGTGAGTGCCACAGGAATATCTCCTTTTTCAGCAACAGACAACAGCTCGTCATACGCATGTGAAATGTGAATGCCATGCCCTGCTAAAATGAGTGGCCGTTTTGAATTATTTAAAAGCTCGGCAGCCAACTTTATCTGACCCATGTGAGGTTGAGTTGTAGGGTTGTAACTTTTGAGTTGTATTTCGGTTGGATATTCAAAATTAAATGATGCAAACTGTGCGTTTTTAGTAATGTCGATAAGGACTGGTCCTGGTCTTCCCGTTCGCGCAATATGAAATGCCTTTTTGAAAATATATGGAATTTCTTTGGGATCAGTAATCTGATAACTCCACTTGGTAACGGGTGCCGTAATACCAATCACATCAGCTTCCTGAAATGCATCGGTTCCGATGACTGACGAGGTGACTTGACCCGTGATACAAACCATTGGAACCGTATCCATCATGGCATCTCCTAATGCGGTGACCAGATTTGTGGCGCCAGGTCCAGAAGTAGCAAAAACAACTCCTGGCTCACCCGTAATCCGACCCCAGCCTTCGGCAGCATGCCCTGCACCTTGCTCGTGACGCACTAAAATATGTCTGATCTTATCGTCTCTCGTATAATCATAAAGCGCATCATAAATGGGCATTATAGCTCCACCCGGATATCCGAATATAACCGATACATGTTCATGTAATAGTGATTCTATAACAGCTTGTGAACCAGTTAATTTCATTTTTTCCTTGTCTAAAGACTAATAACTAACGACTGATGACTAACGACTATTTTAGTGCACCAACTGGCATACTTCTCTTCTTCACCTCGCACGACTCTGAAAAATAAGTCTTGGATAGTACCGGCTATTTTCCCCCGTTTTCCTGTGCCGACTTTCCTATGATCTACTTCTTTGATCCATGCAACCTGCGCTCCCGTTCCACAGAAAAATGCCTCATCTGCAATATACAGTTCGCTTCGGTCAATGATTCGCTCTTCAACAGGAATATTCAAATCCTTCGCAAACTGAATAATAGATCGGCGAGTGATCCCTTCAAGAATATCATCACTTTTTGATGGTGTTGTCAGTACACCATCTCGGACGATAAAAAGATTCATGGCAGATCCTTCTGCCACATGACCTGCTTCATTGAGAAAAATCGCCTCATCAAAGCCATTCGTATTTGCTTCTTTTTTTGCAAGAGCTGAGTTTATGTAACCGCCTGATATTTTGGCCCGTGATGGTATCGCATTGTCTGATATTCTTCTCCATGACGATACGCAGACTTTTACACCTTTATCAGTGGGCAAATAATCTCCCAAAGGGATCATATATTCTGCAAAATAAAAAGGATTATCTCGTTCAAGATTTGGTGTAAGACTCAAACTTCCCGCATAAGCAAATGGGCGAATATAAGTGTCTGTTTGTGGTACATTTTTCTTCATGAG
>PFSC01000077.1 GCA_002788865.1 Candidatus Roizmanbacteria bacterium CG_4_9_14_0_2_um_filter_39_13 | reverse complement strand
GCTGTTTATGGGAGGTGGGGTGGTTTATGGTTGGATTGGACTTTATTGATGGGATGAAGTCAAAATGAGAATTGCTGCACTATACTAGCAACTGAGGAAACGTAGAGAATCCGCTATCAATATTCAGGTGTCCCCCATCTTTGATGATCTCTGGATGCACCCCAAGCAAATCCGCCAGTGAAGTTAGTGTTTCTTGAGGAACATACGGATCATTGTCTCCAATGAGTACATGGACTTTTGATACATGCTTATTTACTTCAGAAAACTGAATATCTTTTTCTTTCATAAAGTAACTATTGAGCTCTGCTCCATAATCTTCACTAAATCCAGACACAGAAACCAGACCGTGGATTTTTTTGTCAGACTGTTCAATGAAATCCAAGGCTGTGACAACACCAAGAGAATGACCGATGATAATAAGCTTCGAATGTGGAATGCTTTTTGCAATTTCTTTAACCTCATGTAGCCAGTCAAAACGTTTTGGATGATTTGATTCCGGAAGGTCTGGCATATAAACCGTATGATTTTTCTTTTCTAATTCTTTTTTCAGCCACTCTTGCCAATGAACACCTGCATGACCACCAATGCCATGAAGAATAAGTATATTCATGTGCTCATTATATCATCCACAAAAAAAACACTACCTGTTACTTGACTACACGTCTGTACTCAGATAGTGTTTTTGGTTATTTTTTAGTTGTTGAATTCACGAGGTGGTCGCTCTTCACGAGGTCGAGCAATGTTTACCACGATGTTTCTTCCATCGACATCCTGACCATCCATAGCTTCAATAGCTGCTTGCGCTGCTTCTGGAGTTGCGAAAGTCACGAAACCGAATCCTTTTGATCGGTTGGTTCGTCGGTCGATAATGACGACTGCATCGGTGATCTCACCAAATTGTGAGAAGACTTCACGCAGCTTATCATCACGTAGTTCCCAAGACAGATTTCCAACAAAGATTTTGTTATTTTGATCCATTTATTTTCTCACCACCTTTCGAGTTTCTACTTGCAAAGAAGTATTCAATTGTATGTATTTTGTATTTCGCAGTATAAGTACTGAGGATTTGTAACTAACTTCGGTTCATTATATCATAATATTGGTAAATCAAGCGGTAATTCACTTTTTTTCTCACGTTGTCATTTTGTATGCAATATATACTCCAAGAGTTCCTCCTAGCGCATTTCCGATGATAGACCAATAGGAAAAAAATGAGGAACCAAATATCGTAGGTATATATCCTCCAATCGTTGACCCAATAAATAGTCCAAGCATTATGATTGATTTTTGCGACATGGTTTTATCTTACTCCCTTTCCACGGTTATGGAACACTCGGTGATAAGGGCTGCAATAGCTCCGATCCCTGCAAGAACAGGTGCTAGCACTGCTCCGACTACGCCAAGTGTCAATGGAACAATAAATATAGTCTTTCCAGTTTTATCTTTGATCGTAATCTTGCGAATATTTCCCTCATTTATAAGTTCTTTGACTTTTTTGAGTAAACCATCTCCAGTGAGAGTGAAGGTTTCTTCCTTTTTAGCTTTTGTTTTTGATTTTGCTGTTGGCATATGAGATATCAATTGGTAATAATTTTATTATACTATTTTGTACCAGGAATAATAATTTGAGTGAATATAACCGTTATTCCTCCAAATCAAGAACTTTATCAATTCTGATCTGTGAAACAAACTCAGGTACGTGAGAAATAAGAACCATCGCATCTTCATATTCATTTAATGCCTTGGCGATGACTGGTATGTGTCGGAAGTTTATGTGATTGATTGGTTGGTTCATCAAGAATGAGAAGTCCTGGTTTGAGAAGCACCAAGCGCGCGAATGATACAAGTCCCTTTTGCCCTTCAGAAAGATCTCCGATTTTTGACTGAATCAAGTCTGAAGTTATTAATAATTGAGCAGCAGTTGAACGTATATTCCCCTCATTTACCTCACTCCCCGATTCGACAAGCGCATTCGTGAGAGATACATACACCGTTTCATCGAAGTTGAGTGTCGAAAAATCTTGTCGATAATATCCAACTCTAATTCCTTCATGAATATGGCTTCCTTCTGATGTACCTTTTGCAATCGATTCAATGAGTGTAGATTTACCAATACCATTTGGCCCTTGTATCTGCAGGTGATTTCTCCTCACCATGAGTATTTTTGTACTTTTGTGTACTTCTACATGGTTTTGCATGATCGAATATGATGTGATTGTCAAAATATCATCAATGATATTTTCTTGTGCTTCGATCGTAAATGGTCGTATCGTCTTATCTTCCTTTCGTGTGTCTACTTTTTCCTCTTCCATTTTTTCGATTTTTTCTCGCATCTTTTTTGCGACATTCCTCATTTTCCCCCCTTTTTGGGCAAAGAAATTCGCTTTATCTTTATTGTCCTGTATTCCTTTTGCCATACGAGCATTGAGTCGTCTTTCTTTTTCAATACGCGCAGCAATATCCTCCACCACATCGTAAGAGTGTGTTTGGAAATCCTATAATTGATAGAGTTTAAATTGTTTTCTTTTGTAACCAAGAGGGCAGTAGGAAGCTCTACCACAGATT
>PFSC01000149.1 GCA_002788865.1 Candidatus Roizmanbacteria bacterium CG_4_9_14_0_2_um_filter_39_13 | reverse complement strand
TATTAAAAACTCTTATTTTAACAGTAATTAATTGTAAACAGGCTCTTAGACGTTTTGCGCCATATTTCTCCATTTTCTCTCGAGGAAATTCTGTTTTCTTTAGTTCAGTAAGCTTCATGATGTAGTTTAGTATGAACCAATAACCAGTTGTTACTTATGAGTTTGTTTCTTCATAACCAGACTGAAAAACTTCTGAGGGAAGTTCATTGCCAAGGCCGCCGACTGCGTCTTTATCTATGAGATATTTCCACTGCCTGATTCTATCCGCTTCAATAGACTGGACTTGCCAATAAAATTTCAACAATTCTTCATCTATTTCATTGATTCTACTAGCGATTTTTGACGCACAATCATGAAGTTGGGAAAGTATCTGTGATACACTTTTTTTCTCCCGAGCGACCAAAACTTCTTGCTGACCACCTGCACTAAAAGCATCACGCAAACTAGTGGAGACCGCTCCAAATTCGGTGATCATGTACGTGGCCGCTCGTTCATAATTAGCACGGTTTTTAAAGAGTTCGGGTAGGAGGATCATACAATCAATCTTAAATCTTTCTTTATTCTCCGGTTCCAAAGTTCGAAATTGTTTAATAACTGGAGAAGATGATTCTGATTCTTCATCAATCCACCACAAACCCTCGCCGTCTTTGAGTTGTTTTCTGTAATATGATTTTATTTGCTGTATGGTGTCTCCACTTGTTCGCAACTCATCATAAGAAACACCCATTTTATCGAATATGGATTTTCCTTTTGGTAAGTCCATATTGATTCTATATCTTGGTGAATGAGTAACGCTTATCTCCGGCAAACACTCTTGGTATAACCGATAACGGACGTCGGGTTCTCCACCCAATTTCCCGAACATGATAAAAATTCGTTCAACATCTTCCATTCGTGAAGTTTCTAAGACACTATTGCCAGTTGAAGTCCAATGATCTTTAGAGGTAATCTTTACCTCAACTCCAAAATATCCGTTAGCGACGATATCAGGAAAAGCATATACCCCTGTCCGCTTAATCGTTCCTTCAAATTCTGTGCCTATAGAAACCTCTTGCATCTTGTCACAAACGAGACCTTCAAAATCAAGTGCTGAAATACTCTTATCTCCCCTCAAATGCGCCACTAAAAGTTTTTTCGACTTTTCCAAAAGCTCAACAAACCTTTCTTCGTGGGCGTTTTTCTTTTCTGAGTAAATCATATTATTTCAAGTTCTTATCGAGAAACAACCGAATCGACTTCGCAATATGCCACGCTAAAACTGGGGGTACAGCATTACCGATCTGTTTATAGGCCTGGGACGTTGATGGTAAAAATTCCATGTCGTCAGGAAACGATTGAATCCTTGCGGCTTCACGAGCCGAAAGTCGTCGCTTACCATTCCAATGGTATTCAATATTGCCATGATGCTCTGTTCTCATTGTTGGTCCTGGTTTATCGGAATCTATTATTCCGTTTCCCTGTCCTTTATTTTTCTTTGCTTTAGACCAATAGTGATTCGATAAGCCGCCTTCTTTGACATTTTCCAAATCACCAAACGCCTCTTTAACTGACACGTGTTTGCCTTTGTGGGTTGGCCTTGGATAATCATCGTCCTTAAATAGGGGTAAAACATCTTTACGAGTTCCAACAATAACTACTCGCTCACGCATTTGTGGCACGCCATAATCAGCAGCAAGAAGTAGCTTATGATTTACATGATATCCCAATTTTGCAAAATCGTTTTTGATAATACCTATTGCCGTTCCATTGTCTATTGTAAGAAGACCTCTAACATTCTCAGCAACAAACATCATCGGTTTCGTCCTACGAATGACCTCGGCCATACTGCGATAAAGAAGGCCTTTTTCGCTATTAAAGCCTCTTCGCTTCCCAGCATGACTAAACTCCTGACATGGAAAACCACCAAGTACAATATCAACTTTTTTTGGTAGCGGCTCAGCAAGCATGGAATTATGTTTATCATTCAGAATATCAACAATGCTTCCGCAAACGATATCGTGTTTGAAATAATTTTTAAATGTTTTACATGCTGGTTCGTCTATGTCATTAGCCCAATTTATGACAAACGGATGCTTTTGGTATTTTTTTCCATTCGATTTAAAACCCCCGACAAAACCGAGGTCTAAACCACCACATCCAGTAAAAAGCGACGCAACAGTAAATTTATTTTTAGCGTTGTTAGTCATAAAATTATTTTAGATTTCAATCAATATAGTTATGGTTGTTTAGAATTATTTCTAGCTTACCGTACAACTGTATTTTACCAGAAATTCATTAATTTGATAAGTGTATTTAGAAAAACCGACATCTTATTATAATGCCGGCTTTTCAATCGTATAAAACCCTTATTTTACTTCGGTTCTAACTTGGACATCTGGCGGAGAGGACAGGATTCGAACCTGCGATACGGTTTCCCGTATGCTACCTTTCCAAGGTAGTACTATCGACCACTCAGTCACCTCTCCATTCTACAATTCTTCCATTGTATGTTGCAAAAGATATTTCAATCGTTCTCGTCCTTTTCCAGTCTTGAAAAATGCTTCTTCTG
>PFSC01000110.1 GCA_002788865.1 Candidatus Roizmanbacteria bacterium CG_4_9_14_0_2_um_filter_39_13 | reverse complement strand
CAATGCTGCGCCATGAACTATGGTAAGTTTTTCGCCTAAAATGAAATATGCACCGATGGCTATAAACAAAATGTTGAGGGAGGAGACGGGTGTAATGAGAGAAAGTGGAGAGATTTTAATAGCTTTGAAGTAACAAAGTGTCCCTGCAATCTCTAAAGGTATCGTAATAAAAAGTAGTAACCAGAACCTACTATCAACAACAGGCATACCTTTGGCAAACAAGACGATCCAAAGTATTGGCAGGGTAGTAATTGTACGGAGCCAGGCCACTGAATACTCATTGAGTTTGGCATCATTGCTTACCTGTTTAGTAGCCAGATTTACAATGGCCCCAAAAACAGCTGAAAGAAGTGATAAAACAATCCAACTAGACATAAGGTCATTATATAGAAGTAATAGATACTTGGCTCCCCGACGAGGATTCGAACCTCGAACCTTGAAGTTACATGTAACCTCTGTGTTTCCACAAAGCATGGACTATCTCTTCACCTGATTTATGATGAAAATCACAAATAGAAGGTGGTGGGCGCTTGAAAGGTGTACTCACCTAGTCTCTGCACCTGCCCTGAACCGTACTTGTTCTGGTTCAGGGATTGGCTCAGGATTACCATAAAGTCTTATGACTTGTTAGGCTTCCCTGAATTCACCCACTGTTTCCATTCAACATTTCTGCTGAAGGCTGCGAACTATCACAGCTTCCTGCTCTACCATTGAGCTATCGGGGATATAAATTGTAAGGTGCCACAATCATATACCGCTTCCTGTCCGCCAGCTGGCGAACTATCAGGGATATGAATTGTAAAGTGCGTCGTTTCCAAAGAAAAAAATAACTAAGGAAATCAAGATCAAATTATACCATGCACGAGGTGAATATTAAAAAGGCAACGTCAGCGCAGTCTCATCAGTACCTGCTTCTTCCATATATCTCTTCCAGTTTACGCGAATTGGTACCTTACCAGTCTCATTCATGAAAAATATTTCATCATGTTTGACTCCATATTCAAAAAGGCGCTTTGTCACCATCACATCCTCCAGACAATATTTTTCAAGCTCATCCCACTTCCCTTCCTTGAAGTAGTCTATCGCCATGAGTCCATGCCCAGTTTTTTTCTCATTCAAAGTGGCAAATGCAGCATCGTTGAGACCTATTCGTTTCCCCAAGATGCGTTTGATATCATCAAGAATATCAAACTGTGCAAGCTTGGTGATATCTCCGGGATAGTAGGCCTGAAGGACCTGAAGATCGAAACTTCGACTGTTGTAGCCTATGATATACGACGCCTTCTCAAGTTTTGGAAATAGTTTTGTGAGCTCTTCTTCACGATATATATACCCTTGCCTGTCGGCATAATCATACGCCCCTACTACCGATATCCCGAGTTTTTGCGCATCGTCATACTCACGAAAAGTGTGCTTAGTTTCAAGATCGAGGACAAGGGGGAATTTTTGCATCAGTTTACGCGCAAATTATTGTCTTTGATGATTTCAATTTCAAAAAGTTGCATCATGCTTTGATCTTGCACATCGATAGACTGGATGTTGGCTTGCCTCAATTGATTTTGGAAATTGACCCGAAGATCGTTTATCATCCGAAAAAATGCATCTTTCTCATTTTTTTCTATTTCATCAAACTCCAAGCGGAAGAATTCGTCAAGCTTGCCCAAACTCCACAACGCATCAATAAAATCATAGTTCCCATAATCAAGCTCTGTGATATTTCCAGAAACTGGTCGGATCTTGAAGTTCATCATGCGCACATCATGCACCATCTCACCAATCGAAGGTTTTTTTGCCAAGATTCGCTCTTGAAAATGCTTTATTTTGTCCACGGCGTCAGTTTTTTTTGATGAATCCATAGAGTATAATGATGAAATGATAAAACAAACCTTGCAAAAAGAGCAAATAGAAGCCATGAAGGCAAAAGACTCTTTCCGACTTCAAACTATACGATACATTTTAGCACAGATTAAAAATAAGGAAATCGATTCTCAAAAAGAGCTTGAAGACCAAGAGGTCGTGGACGTTTTGCGAAAAGAAACAAAAAAACTTCAGGACTCGATAGACGCATTCAAAAGTGCTAATCGAAATGATTTAGTCGAAGAAAGCCAATCCCAGATGGATATTATCTTGACCTATTTGCCTGAAGAAATTTCAGAAGATGAACTCAAAATAAAAGTCCAAGAAATCATTGATGAAAACAAAGAATTGTTTGAAAAAAGTCCAAATCAGCTGATCGGCATTTGTGTCGGGAAACTCAAATCGATCGCAGACTCATCACGAATTGCACGGATTGTACAATCGTAAGAGTTCACTCTTCTTGACACACGTTGTCATTCCCGTGAAGGCGGGAATCCATTCTCCAGACTATTTCAACAATCTGGATCCCCGATCAGGTCGGGGATGACACAAAATAATAATTGATATATTATGATACAGTTTTGTCAAAGAGTGTGAACTCTTACGTACAATCAATGAGATAGGAATTATGCGTTGATCGCGTATAATAATAGTATGAGACGTATTCGCATGCTATTTTTGTATGGATTGGTCATATTCTTCATCCTTTCTTTGACCAAAAATATCATCGAATATCAGAAAAATTTGAGTTTTTATACTGACTACAGGAATGAGTTCACATCGGAAAAAAAACGTAGTATTGAACTAAAGACCCAGCTCGTCAAAACACAAGATATCAATGAGTTTGAAAAAATTGTTCGAAACAAGCTCAATCTTCACAAAGCAGATGAGACAATCATGGTCATCCCCAACCCAACGCCAACTATTGTGACCCCAACTCCAACTCTCCTTCCTACGTATCGCCGGTGGCTCAATGTATTTTCAGGAAGGTAAAAATTGACAGTATGGCCTTTGTGACATATAATATACATCTAAATCCGGGGTAGTGTACGGCTGCACAGGAGGCTCATAATCTCCTAGGCTAGGTTCGACTCCTAGCTCCGGAACCAGGCACAATTCTGCGCCTGGCTCTGCCAGAAGCAGAATTTGACGCAGGGGGGTATAGTATTGTACCCCCTAAAAATATCCGTATTTACGTTACAATAACACTATGAACGACTTTCTTCTTTCAATCGTTATCCCTGTTTTTAACGAAAAAAACAATATTCTCCCCCTGCTTGATGTACTTCTTCCTTTTCTGGAAAACTATTCACACGAAGTACTTTTTGTAAATGATGGTTCTCGTGATGGCACTGCCGAAATAATCACCGAGATTGCTCAAAAAAATCACAATATCAAACTTGTATCTTTTAATCGCAATTTCGGACATCAGATCGCACTCATGGCAGGATATTCATTTGCAAAAGGAGATGCTGTGATCAGTATGGACGCAGACTTGCAAGATCCTCCAAGTGCAATCCCACAAATGATCGAGAAATGGCAACAGGGCGCAAAAATCGTATATGCCAAACGCAAAAAACGCGATGTAGATAGCTTTTTCAAAAAGAAAACCGCCGAAGTATTTTACCGATTTATGAATATGCTTTCGGATATAAAAATTCCAGAAAACGTCGGAGACTTCCGCCTTCTTGATAGGTCGGCTGTAAAGTATCTGACCTCACTTCCTGAGCATGCACCATTTTTGCGCGGACTTGTGGCATGGGGCGGATATAGCGAAGATTTCGTATACTTTGATCGGGAAGAGCGACACGCGGGAAAAACACATTATTCTATCTCAAAGATGGTGAATTTTGCACTCGACGGAATCACATCATTTTCGGTCAAGCCCCTCAGACTTGCGACATATATGGGATTTACAGCAGGATCGTTTGGATTTCTTGGAATCATCTATGCCGTGATCGGAAAATTCTTTCTACCCATTCCTTGGGTGACTGGATGGACCGGGATTTTTGTCGGAATTATGTTTATTGGAGGCGTACAGCTCATCACGATTGGAATCATTGGAGAATACATCAGTAAAATCTACCTTGAAGTCCTCCAGCGCCCTCACTACCTTCTAAAAGAAAAAATTAACATTGACTAGATGTTTATGAAATCAATCAAAATCATCATTCTTTCCTTTATTCTTGCACTCATTGTATATGGAGCATATGTATGGATTCAAAGCAAAAATACTTCGCTTTCTCCGATACCCGAAGATGGTGTGAAGGTGATCCAAGTTTCGCCAAACTGACCTCAGGACTAATCTCCAATTTTTAATCTGAAAATATCTCCTGATCCTCCCAAAAATAGCTGATCTATCATGAAAAGAATAATGTACGCACTCGCGTACACTACGAGTCCGATGATCGCCCAGGTGAAGGTTTTCTTTGCACTTTCTACCTTCTCCGGCTGACCCATCGAGAGCATCCACCTGTAGCTTCCGATCACAAACATCACAAAAAGAACAAGAAGAATCAGAGCATTTGACATGAAAAGAAGATTTGCGGTGACAACTTCAAAGCATTTGAGTGTTGGGACACCATTGACGAGACAGGTATTTCCAGACTCATTTGCAGGCAACGGGCCATCTCCATCAAGATCATTCCAATCACGGATTTGGGCAAAAATATGAAATGGTCTTATGAGTAAAAAGCTCAAAACAAAGAAGTGAATCAAGATTTTATTAAAGTACTTTTTGAGGTAGTTACATGAAGTCAGCATACTCTATAGTGTAGAACATGACGATCGGGTTAACAAGCAGAATTATAGAGATTCACCAACGCCATCATCTCCACATTGCGCCAATCGTGTATTGATTCTGTCACCGTACGTGCCATCATCTTTCGCACATACGCAACAAAATGCCTCTGATGTGCCCATTCTTGGTTCATCTGCTAATGTCTTCAACATTCTATTACTTTCAATCAGCCCTGGCAACGTCAACGAGCAAGAGAGTCCCAGACAGATTCTTCTATTAAAGATGACTTGTTCAAGAGTCCAGATGATAGCAAGAACAGCAACAATAAGAATCATACCAAGAACTGCAGCTTGTATCTTTTCACGTGC
>PFSC01000163.1 GCA_002788865.1 Candidatus Roizmanbacteria bacterium CG_4_9_14_0_2_um_filter_39_13 | reverse complement strand
GGGTTGTTCATTTGTATGAAAAAAATTATTCATTTCGTATTCACTTTTTTTCATGAACATATTACAGGGGTTAAGCCACCGCCCGGATTTATAAGAACTTTTTTTACCCTACTAATATTACTTATTATTGGAACAGTCTTTTACACGAGTTTCGCACATTGATGTGATTTGAGATACACTTAAAGAGTGAGTAAATCACTCTGTTCAAAGGATTTGTACTGTAGTTTTCTGCGGGTAACATCACAGCGGTATTCAGCCCTGTCTCTTTCTGAAGTTTCACCAACTGAAATCTCTCATGATTCAATCTCCAGGTGGTTGGAGGAGGAAAAATGCCAGCCAAAAGATATTTGGAACGAAGCCAAGAATCATGTACTGGCTACGTCATGGGGTAATCATCGCTGATGAAACAATTCTCAATAAATCCAGGAGTGAGAAAATTAAACTGGTAAGGTGGCAATACTCAGGGACAGAACATGGTATTGTCAGAGGTATTGGTATGCTCAACATGCTATGGGTGGATGAGGAAAATTAGGTCTGTCCCATGGATGTGCGTATTTATGAACCACAAGAGGATGGGAAAACCAAGAACGATCATTTCAGAGAACTTTTAAGATTAGCCAAAGGAAGGGAGGTGAAACCAGAGGCAGTGATTGCAGATTCATGGTATTCCAGTTTAAACAACCTCAAGTACATACGGGATTTCAGATGGCATTGGGTAATGGGGTTAAGGAAAAACAGGGTGGTAAACAGAGGACAGAAACTGGAGGATCTAACCATACCAGACGGCGGATTAACAGTCCACTTACGAGGATATGGTTGGATTCATGTATTTCGGTTTGAGGGTAAACACAACCGCACGGATTACATTGGGACCAACATTGAAAATCCCACCAGAAAACAGATTACCTCCTTGGGACACAAACGCTGGGAGATCGAAGTCTTTCACCGTGAGCTCAAACAGACCTGTGGTCTGGAGCATTGTCAGTCCCGTAACGGACGAGCGCAGAGAAATCATATTGTGCTCTCGGTACTTACTTGGATTACATCAGCTAATGTACGAAGGAGAGAAAATCTGTCCTTTTACCAGCAACAATGGAATGTCATTAAACAGGCAATTGCCCAACAACTTAAATATGAATTAACGCTTGCTTAAGTGCGAAACTCGTGCCCTATGCCTACTGGTTTACCAAATTTTTAATCGCGATCAAGGCTGGGAAAAGTTTACCGATGAGGTTAAATGATTTTTACAAATTATCCAGTTTAAAGGGGTCATTGCAAGATATTTGGTACTGTGTAAGTTGGCTCTAAATTATCCGGTCAAAATCCCAGTCCGTTGTATTTTACTGAACCACCCGCACCTCCAGCGTCGGAGTAGTAAAAATAGTAGTTCTTCACCCATATTTTTGTAGTATCACCTATCATCTCCATAACCATACGCATGTTTTGAGGTTCTCCATATCCTCCAGTCATCTGACTCCAATTTCTCCGTTGTTCATCTATCACAGCTCGTATGTCAAACTCTTCTGAATCTTTAGCATCGATACTCACAATAGTCCATGAGTCTATCTTGAAATTTGATCCGCCTGTGTTGAATAGTCGAGGACCAGTTGCCCCATCAAGTCCCATCATGCCATTATACGCCTGCACCTCTGTTTCCAATGAAGGAGCGGTAAACATAGCGGTCACTTCAGTGATGTTTTTATTTTGCAGGGCTTTTTCAAATTTTTCTATCGTAGATCTTACAATCGCATCCTTTGATACAGGAGTTGTAGTCGGGCTGATAATAAGTGGTGTAGTTGGAAGATTGGACGGATATTTAGTTGGAGATGGGACGACTGATATCTGAGGAATAGGATTTACTGTCAACAAATCGCCTACTTTATTTTGCATCATTACCCATGTTCCTATCGACCCAAGAACAAAACCCAAAACAACCAAAATGACGATCAACACAAATTGCCTATGCATAGTGGTGATTTTATCAGAAAAAGTATGAGAATAGTATGCAATAAATTGGTCATTTGTCTTTGTTATAATTACTTCTTATTATTATCAATTTATTATTATACCCCTCATCAATTGATTTGCAATAATGAGATTTGATTTATTTTCTTCAATATGGTCTCATAATATATACAAGAGTTTTTATCAGAAGAACAAATAGGAATATTATGAGAAGCACACTATTCCTGTCGATTGCGTAAGTCAGCCGATAGAATAAAGGCAGTTCTTTTATTAAACGATGGTTTTTCTTATGAGAAGGTTTACAGGATACCTGACAAGCGACAATAATAATCTTTTCTTATTATCATCAGTATGTCGCCCAGTTGACGGAATATTTATATACAACTTCATAGAATATCATTATGAAAAAACTTGTTGAGCTTTGGAAAATGAATTGTGAACACTGTGAGGCAACAGAGCCTATTTTAAAAGAGCTTGAAAAGGAGGGATATCAAATTGACAGGTTTAATGTTGAAACCCCTAAGAGAGTGTTTGAAAATCTCATAGTAAGATGAGTAAACTGAGAGGATATGAGAAAACCATATCCG
>PFSC01000099.1 GCA_002788865.1 Candidatus Roizmanbacteria bacterium CG_4_9_14_0_2_um_filter_39_13 | reverse complement strand
TAGAGTGACAATTATATATCTGGCAATGCCTATCTATTTTTTAAGGTTCGGTAGCATTTATGATCTGGCAACTCGATTTTGCAAAAACTTTGACATCTCTCCCCCACACTTTATAATGACTCTATGAAATACAGAAAACTAGGAACTACTGATATTGATGTTTCCGTGATTTGTTTGGGTACGATGAACTGGGGTGAGCAAAATACCGAAAGCGAAGCGTACGAGCAGATGGATTACGCCGTATCACAAGACATAAACTTCTTTGATACTGCGGAGTTTTATGCAATCCCGCCACACAAGCAGTCACAAGGAAGCATCGAAAGATTTATCGGAAACTGGCTCAAGAAAACGGGAAAAAGAAAAGATCTTATCATTGCTTCAAAAATTGTTGGACCAGTAGATGTCGACTACATGCGAGAATGGGGTACGCCACGACTTGATCGTAAAAATATAAAGTTTGCCGTTGAAGGTTCGCTCAAACGACTCCAAACTGACTACATCGACCTTTATCAAATTCATTGGCCAGAACGAAAGACAAACTATTTCGGCATCAGAGATTACACACACGAAAATAATCCTGAGATCGATGGCATATCTATCGAAGAAACTCTCACTGCACTCAAAGAAATGATCGATGAAGGAAAAATCCGACATATTGGACTCTCAAATGAAACCGCATGGGGAACTATGGAGTATCTAAGATTAAGTAAAGAAAAGAGTCTTTCGAGAATCCAAAGCATTCAAAATCCATACAGTTTGATTATGAGAGAGTATGAAAACTCACTTGCCGAGATCAGCGTACGAGAGCGAGTGAGCCTTCTTGTCTACTCTCCTCTTTCACACGGAGTACTTGTCGGTAAATATCTGGATGGAGCAATGCCAAAGAAGTCACGCTTCGGCTACAGTGGTGGTCGAAATTCAGAACGCTACAACCCGGCTCATGCACAAATTGCAATCAAAGCATATATTAATCTAGCAAAAAAACACAATCTTGATCCAGCTCAGATGGCACTTTCTTTTGTGAATGATCGAGAATTTGTCACGAGCAATATTATTGGTGCGACAACAATGGAACAACTCAAGGCCGACATCGGTAGCATTGATATTACTCTTGATGCGGAAGTGATGCAGGAGATTGAGAAAATTCATCTAGAGCATCCAAATCCAATAACATAACATTCTAACTTGCATTTTACTTCTGCCGACTCTTGGTGCTATTGGACGGGTCAAACGTGTATAATACTCCTATGTTCATAGATGAAGTAAAGACGTTCGTACAAGGAGGAAATGGAGGCGCCGGATCGGTATCGTTTTTTCCCATGAGAAAAGGTCCCTGTGGAGGTGAGGGTGGAAATGGTGGAAATGTATTCATTAAGGGCGACTCTCAAATGGCAGACCTTCATCAATATATTGGTCAGACTATCCTCAAAGCAGAAGACGGCACTCCAGGAGAGACATTCAATCGCCAAGGTAGAGATGGCAAAGATCTAATCGTACGGGTTCCAAAAGGAACACACGTCACAGACCTTGAGACAGGCGCGACTGTTGAAGTATCCGACACGGAAACTCTTCATATTTTGGCAGAAGGAGGAAAAGGAGGCCTCGGAAATGCATCTTTCAAAAGCCCAACAAATCAAGTACCACGCACCGCAGAGCCAGGAGAAAAAACCAAAAAGCATAGATTTTTCATGGTGCTAAAACTAATTGCAGATTTCGGGCTCATCGGTATTCCAAGTGCAGGGAAAAGCACACTCCTGAATGAACTCACAAACGCAAATGTCAAAACCGCAATGTATGCCTTCACCACACTCGAGCCAAATCTAGGAACGTGTGGCAAAAAAGTGATTGCAGATATCCCTGGGCTGATTGAGGGAGCTTCAGAAGGAAAAGGTCTTGGCTATAAATTCCTCAAACATATAGAAAAAGTGCCGGTTCTTCTTCACTGCATTGCAGCAGACTCTCCAAATATAGACAAAGATTATACGACAATCATGCAGGAACTTGAGACATACAATCCAGAGATTGTTAAAAAAGAGCAAATAATACTACTTACTAAGACAGATCTTGTTGACGAAAAAACACTTGAAACTCTCGTCACAAATCTGAAGAAATATAAGAAAGAAATCATACCTATTTCCATCTACAATCCTACTCAAATGAAAGCGCTTCTTCGGTTTTGTTCAAGAGAAGAAATAATAGGAATGAGTATGTTTTCGACATCCTGAACTGTTTCTATGTGCATTAGCTGATCTCTTACACTTGCAGAGTTTCTGAAGAATTTGCAGTACCATACCATATGCTTTCTGAGTCCTGCAAAATGTGCATGAAGAGTTAGACTTTGAAATGCACGACAATGTTCAAGAGCTGCTTGAAGTCTTGCAGCAATCGACACTTCTATACCCTTAAAAATCCACGGATTTCCAAACGACGCTCTTCCAATGAGTACACCGTCAAGATTGTATGTTTGTATCTTTTCGTTTGCATCTTCCAAAGAAGAAACATCTCCATTTCCAAGTATTTTTACCCCACTTCCTTTTGCAATTTCTGATGATTTTCCAATCTCATCCCAGTTTGCGATTCCCGTATACATTTGCTTCAGAGTTCTCCCATGTATTGTTATTGCTGTCGGAGAAGCTTCGAGAAGATGTTGCATCCATTCTGTCGTGATAATCTCATCGTATCCAATTCGTGTTTTTACAGAGATTGGAAGAATAGATCGGGAAACATTTTCTGGTTTATGATCATGCACCCACTTTTTGACTGCCTTTGTTGCATCTGTTGAGTCAATAGTAGCTCCATCTGCAAAGTCAAGACTGGCCTTTTTGACAATGTGAATGATTTCTTTTGCTCTATCTGGAGTTCGTATGAGCCCGGCTCCTGCGCCTCGACGAGCGATATTTGAGGCAGGGCAACCCATATTTATATCCATCCCAGAAAACCCAAGTTCCGCCACAATAAGCGCTGCATTATAAAAATGATGAAGGTCTGTTCCATAAAGTTGCCCGATAATTGGTGTAGCGGTTGTATGTTTGATAAATGCATTCAAAAGTTTGACTGCATTTCTTCCCAACCCTTCAACATTCACAAATTCAGTAAAAAGGACATCTGGTTTTCCATAGAGATCAGTGATATATCGAAATGCAGCGTCCGTGACCCCATCCATAGGAGCCTGACCGATGATAGGAGTGTGATTCCATGGATTCATAAGATTGTTAGACAATTTCTTCTTTCTTCTGCCGTACGAATGTGATCCACTCCTCAATCACTTCGATGATAAGCTTGAAGGGAGCTTCTATGATGAAGTCAAAAATGACAATAAAGAAGTTTATCTTTGATACTCCCTCGCTGAAAAGCTTCCCGAGAGAAAGAATAGGCATGAAGAAAAAATCAACTATTGGAGAAAAAAAACTTCCCCGCTCGGTCAAGCGATACATATTTGCAAGCTGTTTGATACGATACGCAAAAAATGCAACCACGCTGATAAAGAAAATAAACAAGGCTTCACTCAATATATTGAATTGAATCATTTTAAGCCCCAGATGAATCAAGTAAAGCGTCACGATAAACGTAGCTACATAAAAAAGTGTGAATCCAAAAGCCAGAAGTGGTCGTCTGCTTTTTGCATGTTTGGTGATGAATGCAGTTGATTTTTCAAAAGTAGAATCAGCATCAATAATATCTACGATTCGGAAAAATAAGCGCTTTGTATTGTCTTCACCTGGCACAGTGACTGACAAGATGATGAAGAGCATGAAAAGTGGTGGTACAAGACTATTGATGCCGATGGCCCAATAATTTACCTCATGATAAAAATATTGTGAAATCGGAATTTCCAAAATGAGTGCAAAGACCATTTTTGTGATAAAGATATATACGAGACTCCGAAAGGCGAGTATGTTCAATCTTGATCGTACTTGGGCGTACTTCTCTCTCGCAATCTTTTCGACGTGTGTCCACAATGTACCTCTATTTGAAAGAATTTCATCAATCTTTGCCTTGTTCTCGCGGAATAATGAAAATAGAATCAAAAATGGAGGAAGTTGTTTGCGGGTGAATCGTACCAACTTTTCAACTGTTGGATTAGAGATCAACGTATCAATCTTATGAAACACATCGGACAGTTTTGGTATAAGATTTTGAATTTCTTCAGAGGTGTACTCTGCAAGTTCTTTATAAAAAAGTCGAAAGAGATGGTACCGCTGATATTCCTGATCACTCTTTCTATATGCCTTTTCAATTGCGATGAATAAGAATGTATCTTTTTGTTCTGTTTTTACATCTTCAATTTTCACTTTGTCCTTCAAGGTTTGAAAAATATAATACCCAAAGTCTGCCTCTTGTTGAGATATTGCAGGACTCAAATACTCTTCGATTTCTGCTGTAATAAGTTGTAGGAGGAACTCAGATAAAAAACTTTTCTCTTTAAAAACGCGCCCTGGAATGAGCTGTTTGCGTACATCGATATACCTATCGAGAATTCGTTGAATATCTTGAATATCTTTTTGTCCGAGGGAACCATTGGGAAAATATCGCGCCCACATGAGTTCACGAAGAATATTTTCCGCTTCATTTTTTCCCTCAGAATTGAGAGATAGTCTTCGTTTCAAAATTCGTTCTATCGCAGCACGTCTTATGAGATGATCTTCTCTATATTCGATAGCATTTCGTACTTTTTCGTATATCAAAGCAAGAAAGGAAACGGTTTGAGAAACAGTAAGCTTTGTGTATTCATCCACAGGTGTGAGCTTACGTATTGAATGAAAAGCCTTCAGCAAATTATCCGTCACAGCAGACAAAGTGATATGAGCCGGAACAGAGTTGTTCTTTTCTTCATCTGACATATGTTACAGTTTCAAATGACTGGGGAATATGAATCATATTATACAGGATTTCAACTATTCATGAAGTATTGCGCCACGATCCATCAGCATTTTCTGTATCTTGACAGTATTTTCATGAACGACCTCTTCCGATTTTCCTTCAACGTTGAGTCTCATCAAAGGCTCAGTGTTTGATGTGCGCACGCTAAATCTCCATTCCGGATAGGAAATTGCTATTCCGTCAAGCTCAGAAAGTTCTCCATCGGAGAATGAAGTTTTGAGCTCGCTGACAACGTCTTCTATTTTGAGAGTTTCCGGAATCAAATAATTGAACTCACCCGACTCAACTGATGTCCGCATTTCTTCCATAATCTCAGAAAATGGACGTTTCTCTCTCGCAACAACGCGAAGCACATACAATACGACTCGGATAGTACTTTCGCATCCTCCCATCGATCTGAAATAATAGTGTCCCGAAGATTCTCCAGCAAAGAGAGCATGTTCAGTATTTACTTGTTCTGTGATCAGTGCGTGTCCAATTTTAGTGTAGCCGACTTCTCCACCCATCTTTTTGACCATATCCTCAACATTTCGGATATATCGGATATCGGCAAGAATGCGTTCTCCTGGATTTTCTTTGAGCATTTCTCCAACAATGAGTGTCGTAATCAATGTTGCAGGTATAATTTGACCTTTTTCATCAATAAACATCGCGCGGTCAGCATCTCCATCGATAGCAATGCCCATATCTGCGTGCTCTTCCACAACCTTTTTTTGCAGGTCCACAAGTGTTTTATGCTGAAGAGGGTCTGCTTGGTGCGCAGGAAATGTACCATCCAGCTCGAAGTTCATTTTGACAAGTGTTGCCTCTATTTGTTCAAAAAGCTCTCCAAATGGGAGTATTCCCATAGCATTTGCAGGATCTATAACAACTTTGAGCCCACTGACATCTCCGGGATGTACTGCCTCAAGAGCTTGATCAAGTTCCTCTTTGAGTACGTCCTCCTGCTTTGTTATTGTTCCACCATCGACATAGTCTGCATACGTCTCATTTTCAATGATACTTATGATGGTGTTCATGCCAGCATTCTTTCCAACTTTGATGATTGAGTCTCCATTTCTGACGACGATTTTTATCCCATTGTATTCCTTTGGATTGTGAGAAGCGCTTATTTGAATACCTGTATCATACGAGTCATTTTTCACTGCAAAATACATTGAAGGTGTGGCCACAAGCCCAATGTCAATAACTTGAGCTCCACATTTTCGGAATGTTTTTGCAGCGATTGCATGAAGAGCTGGAGAAGAGATTCTCATATCATGCCCGAGCACTATTGTCATATCTGTTTTATTGAGTTTTCTTTGAAAAAATGTATAGATTGCACGAGTGATATCTTCCATCACATCCTCGTTCAACTGTTTTGGATAAATACCGCGAATGTCATAGGTTTTAAATATTGAAGTATCAATTGCCATATGTAGTTAATGTAATAAATAATAAGTTTCTAATCTAAAAGATATCTCCAAACTGTCATGCTGAATTTACCTGCCCGCTAGATCCTGAAACCACGATGCTTCGATCGGGACAAGCGAGTTCAGGATGATAACTATTGTAAAATTTGTAAATTGTTCCTTTGATCTATTGATCACTTGTTCTTTTGAGCCTACTTCAAATAATAACATACTAAAAGTTCCAGTGATTCACGCAAATCGTACGGGGTTTGGTTTGTTTTAAGGGATACATCGATTCGAGCGAGTTTCTCATAGAATTGGAGAAGAGATTTTTGATTCCATTTACTTGATTGATACACCAATTTCTGCTTTTGCCACGAAGGTACTGATGATTCTAGGGTATTGTTTTGAGCTTGGATGAGTTTGCGAATGTACTTCCACAATAGCGCATATACGAATGTGATATCTTGAGATTGAGAAACTACCTCAAGGGTATCGATAAAAAGTTTGAGATTCCCCGGCTCCGCATACTCAAGAAGCTGAAAAACGGTTTTTCCTGGCTTGTATTCGTCAAACGTAGATGCAATACGTTTTAAGCCAGAAAGTTCGTAAGCAGATTTCCCATTTTCCCAATCGATAATCTGGATACCTTTTTCTAGCGCAAGCTTTTGCACGATTTCCTTGAAAGGCGTCTTTTCCCTTCCTTTATATTTTGAAGAAAGGCCATCTACAAAATACACCGATTGTTTTCCGAACAGATCATATACTCCAGAGCTACTTTTCAATACTTCCTCAAGAGCATCAATATATGTTTGAGTCACTGCAAAACCCTTTTGCATAAATTCTTGTTTGAGTGTTTGAAGTTTGGCGCGAGAGGCGATAGAATCTTCACCTGTAATGACTGTAAGCATGATACATTGTAACAAATGTGTTTAATGTGTGGCGCATAGCATGACAGTTGGAGTTTGTTTGCATTGTGTCTTATACTAAAAATATGCTTGATCTCATGTGTTTTGGTACTGTTAGTATTGATCTCTATTATAAAGGTGAATCTCTTACCGAGAGTGGGGGGAGATTTGAGCTTGCTATAGGTGGTAAGTACTATGTCGACCATTTTTATGAAGGACTTGGTGGTGGCGGTGCAAATGTAGCGATTGGGGTAGCTCATGCGGGTTTGCATGCAGGTCTTATTGCAAAGATCGGCAATAATCTGTTCAAATCGATAATTTACAAGAAACTTGATGACGAACATATCGTTCACGAAGAATTCTGCTCAATTGAAGAAGATTATACAAATATTTCCTCAATTTTACTGAACACAAAGGGCGAAAAGACCATAGTGAATTATCGTACGCCCGATCAGCAGTTGCTGAAGTGTGAAGATGACTACGATAAGATAGAAAAAGCAGAGTCTATATACATGGCAAATCTGGCAAATGTTTCTTGGGAAGAGCGACTAAAAATTCTCCAATTTGCAAAATCGCGTGGGAAAAAAGTATTTGCGAATTTGAATGTGACTGATTGCAGAAGACCTCTTGTGGAAATTATCAGTTTTATTGAAAATATTGATGTGTTGATAATAAATGGATATGAGTATGCAGATATTGTTAAATCTTCCTATGAATCCATCGATTTTCAATCGAATATCATCGAGAAGTTCATGCCGTTTACGAAAAATCATCTTCTTGTCATTACCAATGGGAAAAAAGGAAGCTATGCATATCATGATTCTAAAGTGTATTATCAAAAGGCGATCGTTACTACAAAAGTACTTGACACGACCGGTGCAGGTGATGCATTTACTGCGGGATTTATTGCCTCATATATTCAAACTTCAGATATTCAGAAATCAATGAAAGCAGGAGCTGAATATGCAGTGAGGATTATCGCGAGGCTTGGGGCAAATTAATCTCTCTTTAGGGTTTAATTCCCCGACGCTTGCGTCGCGATTGTCATTCCTGCGAAGGTAGGAATCCAGTCTGGATCCCGAATCAAGTTCGGGATGACACGAGATACCTCGACGCTCTGCGTCGGGGTTGATCATCCAACTTCTAGGGGTGTTAAGAGGTTTACAAAATTTAAGTAGTAAATACTGACTCATTTCCTTTAAACTTAAGCCCAATATGGTTGAGTAAGCGTACTTAAATTATATAAAAATTATCTCCATTTCCAACTAAATGCGTTGAAATCTCATCCTGTGGTACAAAACTTTGTGACAAATGTAATGACGCAGTACGATCATCGGGGTAAAGATATGGTGCACCGCTCAAATAACAAGCTTCAGTATCTAAATATGGCGCAATACACATTTGAAGTGAGTCTGATAGAGTTGCACGATCTGTGCCTTTAACAACGCTCGTCCATAATTCTCTAAAAAGATCAAGTCTATCAATATGGGGGATGGACATATTTTTTGGAAATCGATTGAAGTGGGTTAAACCATCGGTACAAGCTGCGACCATAAAAGGTACATCTGCTGGTATGTAAAACGATGCTTTGTGAAGTTGGTAATTTTCAGGAACATCAGCATGGATAGCATGATCATTTCCACTACTAGGCCCATTATAGGTTGTAAAAAGTGATGTTGGTGTGCGAATGGATATGGGAGCATCTCCTCCCCACAGAGCGTGTACTATAGTGCTTCGATCTGCTTCTTTTTGAATGATAGCTGTAGCGAGTGTTGTGGGGTATCGAAGTATGCCAATTCCTTCTTTGGCAAACTCGGCCGCTGTTTCAGAAAATGTTAAACAGGAGTATAAACGATAACCAGGAGTTAATCTGTGAACTGCAGAGACTACGTTTTCAGATATTATAGTTGTAAGATCACATCTAGATAAATCCCTTGGTAAACGATTAAAACCCTCTAGTACGGCGCCAACCACACTGCGAGATGCTACACGCGCCATGGACTGAGGTGTACTTGGTTTGGAATTTGGTACTACTCGTACTGTTCCCGCTCGACCCATACCATCTGCAACACCTAAAATAGTTCGATTATGTACGTGGTCATGATGAGCTAACGGAGGAGCATCTTCACTTGTTTTAATTTGCCTCTCAAATGTTGCGTTTCTTTCAGGACAATAAGTCAAAAATTCTTTTTTAGAATTCATATATATTTGTGTATTTTAACATATATAGGTCTATATATAAGCCCAATCCCAAATCGCGGCACTGCTTCGTCAACATTTTTGAAAAGAGTTTCCAATTGAAATATGAGCTTCTCTTCGTGATAACGGATGGTAAAAAGGAGCGCATTATGCCGTTTCCATACTAACCAAACTGGGAGCGAATTGAGCTACTGCAAGAGGGGTAAAATTATCTTTGGAAGTTTCAAAAAATAACTCTTTTAACGAGTGTTCGAAATCAAGAAGTTTCAGCATTTTTGGTATAAACTGAGCATGTTTTTGGTCTGGAGTAAGTTCAAGATTTTGTGACAGGCTTCTTGCGCTCGCAATTGATTCAGAGATAATAAGAGCCCATGCAGCTTCATCAGAGAGAGATCGAGTTTTCATTAATGCCGAATGTACTCGAGTTAAAAATACTGGCATAATTCGATACCCAACATCATACACCCTGTCAGTATTTCGTTCTATTTTATCAGCAAGAAGGTCTTGTAGCTCTTGTTGTAAAACTTCTTGCTCTATTCGATTATCTTGTCCAAGTGCGCCCGCAATTCCCTCTGTTGAGTATTTTTTTGAGTCACCCAAATAATGATCCAAGAGAGGATCAATAAACCCATGGCCCCTTCCTTCATGTAAACAGGTGTTTTTAACCATTTGATCATGAAGTGAGATGTCCATATTAGCAGTTTTCATCATGGCGTAGGTAATATAGTCGTGAGATTTTTTACCGGATTGGAAATCAGGAGAGGCAAGTACTACTCCCGAGCCAGTAATTTTTGCCCAGTCACTGATTTTCTCAATTTCTTCAGGCGCTACCCCATACTTCTTCCAAAATTGATCGGCGACAGAGTCAAACGGTGAGATAGCTCCGACAAGATGTGTGAGCTTCCCTCCAAAGGTGAGAGGTGGAATGATTGACAGGATATCATCCTGTGTTTCTTGCGGAAGCATTGAATATGCACGTAACAACAAGTGATTGTGAGTATCCCTTTGTTCACTGAGACCATCAAGGTAATCAGATAGTAATTTTTCTCCACCAATCTCAGCAAGCTCTGCGCAAAGCTTTTTCCATACCTGTGGCTCTGGCACGTGCAGGTCGTTTTGGACTTCGGTTGGCATGGGTCGGGCAGGGATCGTTCGAATTACTTCCAAAAAATCAGGATGAAGAAGAAGTGTTCCATAGGTTGTTGGGATTTGAATAAAATCAGTTTGTTTTTCGTTTCGTTCTTCTGTTACAACGTTATCATGAAATACTGCAAATATTTCAGATGGAGACTTTGGTTCTGGCATTGGTTCTTTATCAATATGCCCCTGATGAAATGCTTTAGTGAGCAAACTGATTCTACTAAGAGCCTGTTTGAAAACTAGGTTTTTTGTCATTTCGACTGAAGTGAAGGAAGTAAGTGGAGTGGAGAAATCCCTTTCTTAAATTCAAAGAAGAGATTCCTCGACAAGCTCGGAATGACACTTTTTAAGTTTTCAAACAGGCTCTAAGTTCCGGAGGATCTTGATTTGGGGGTTTTTCTGCCGTTGTCGTCGCATCCATATGAGTGATCGTATTTGAATTACGTTATCTATCTTTGGGTATAAATATACGCTAACCCACAAGCAATTGCATCTGATTCATCATCGTCTTTAAATACAATTTGATCTCCAAGTTCAAGCTTTATCATTTTTTGAACTGATTCTTTGTCTGCGGTGCCGTATCCGGTGATTATTTGCTTGATTTCGAGTGGTGTGAGGCGAGAGATGGGGATATTCATAATTGATGCCGAAAGTTCGATAACTCCAAGAGCCTGAGATACTTCAAGCACTGTTTTTTTATTCTTGAAAAAGAAAAGCTTTTCGATCACCAGACGTTCAACCTTGTGCTTTTCAATGATTTCGTTGAGCGTCTCGTAGATTATTTTCAATCGCAACTCATGTAATATTGCTTTTGAAGTTTTGATAAGACCCGAAGTAATAAAGATAAAATCTGTATTACCGGTACCTGTCTTATCAAAGATTGCCCATCCTACTTTCTCAAACCCAGGATCGATCGAAAGAATTTTCATATATCAAATTTTAGCACACAAAAAAACCACGCCGAAACGTGGTTTTTTTGTTGTTATTCAAATGTAGGTCACCATCTCTAAATCATATTTCACTGATTTAGTATGTCACTTGTTTTTGACAAACAAGAGAGATGGGAGATCGTCAGTTAGTACTCCTCAGCTAAATACATTGCTGCACTTACACTTAGAGCCTATCTCAGCCAGAGGCTGATCGTCCTATGGACGAAGCAGGTAATCTTCCTGCAGACTAATTGGGATTTCTCATCTTGGAGGGGGCTTCGCACTTGAGATGCTTTCAGTGCTTATCCCTTAGGAATATAGCTACCCGGCGATGCCCTTTTAGGACAACCGGTACACCAGGGATTCCTTCTTTCCGGTCCTCT
>PFSC01000016.1 GCA_002788865.1 Candidatus Roizmanbacteria bacterium CG_4_9_14_0_2_um_filter_39_13 | reverse complement strand
ACTAAAGTCGTCGCCTAAAGGCGAGGGAGTTCCCCATCCCAGATACGGACTTAAAATTTTTATTTACAATTTCCTTTTGATGCAATTGAATAAACACCCAAAAATGAGCCAGTGGCGGCTCTAGAAAATAAACCAGTTTTTTTATCAATAACAAAAGTATCCACACTGCCAGAACCCGAAGCTATAAGTTGAACAACCAAAGTGTCACCGGTTTCGTGTACTTTTTCCATTGGCGATGTTCCACCTTCACCAAAAAGCACTTTTGGTTCATCAGTATTTAGGTTGATGAATGATATTTGCCGTCCAATTTCATCCTGCGATGATGACTCTAAAATTTGACAAGCTATGTTATCCGTCATATAAAATGTTGGCTCTTCTTTGATATTGTTTTCTGTGAGATTATTACTGCTTTTTGGTGTAAGGTATCCAGCTGTAAAAGCCGCCACTGCCACAATGATCGCAATAAAAATTGTTTTCTTCATAGTGTAAATACTATAAATCAAAATTTTTAATTTTGCGAACCTCATATACCGTGTTAGGCGATGTAAATGATATCATTGAATCTTTATTGCATTGCAGATAGAAAATCCACTCTCGTGAATTTCCAGCATATCAGATAAATTCTTATTAATAGATCGATCATTAAGCCATTGTTTTGTCGCTTCTATCATATCTTGGCAAAAATTATTTACAGATAATTGTAAAAAATCCTTACCATCGTATTTTGGATCACCAAAATAACAATTACTAAAACGATTGCAGTGTGCGCCATTGGCAACAAACACGAAGTGGTCTAAAACATCTTTGGCTTTTTGTGTCTCAATATTGCTAGAACCTTCATGTAAAAAGGCGCACCTAAGCGAATAGCAATCATTTCCAGATAAAAAACCATTATATTTTTTGCCAAGATATGTGTTGAACCATTCAGGATACCGAACTGACGAGCTTTTACCATTCCCCTCTAGCTTGGCGCATACATCAGGTAAAATAAGCGACAAAACAAGGGCGGAATACCAATTTTTATTTTGCAGAGAATTTTCTATCGATTTAAGAATATTATCCATAATGATGTCATTTATTTCACCTAACTCGTTATTATACGAAGTTTTTTCATGATTTTACTAATAATTTGTATGCTAGGCGGAATCGTGACCTTTTATTTGTGTGCAGCCACATTTCATTTTATTATTTCAAAAGGATTTATGCAAACATCAAAACAAACCTCAATCTTAAAAATATCAAAAGTCCACTTCAATAAAGTTTGGCACGAATCTATCATCTCCGCACGTAAGCACGGTATACTATACCCTGATGAAATATTTTATAAAAACCTTTGGCTGCCAACAAAATGTCGCAGACTCCGAACGCGTCGAGCAGGCATTTACCGCTCGTGGATTTACCAAAGCACGCGGATATAAAGATGCAAATTACGTAATTATCAATACGTGTATGGTCAGAGAATCTGCGGAAGAACGGGTGTATGGACTGGTACAAAATCTTGCAATAATAAAAAGGGAGAAACTAAAGAACAAAGAACTATTCAAAATCATAGTGACTGGGTGTATGGTCGGCATTGCATTTCGTGACAAAACGGGAAAGTTCCTGTCAAAAATCAGAGATCGAATGCCACAGGTTGATGAGTTCATGCCGATTGAAGAAGTTGGATTTGACAGTGAACCAGTTCGTCAAAGCGCTACCCACGCATGGATACCTATCTCAAATGGCTGCAATAATTTCTGCACGTTTTGCATTGTGCCATTTACTCGTGGTCGAGAGATCAGCAGACCGTATGAAGATATTATCGAAGAATGTCTCCATCTCAAAGCACAAGGATTTACATCAGTCATGCTCTTGGGACAGAATGTCAATTCATATGGCGCGGATCTGATATTGGGGAAAGAAAATATTCAAATTATGAGAGACATTGACAAAATATATTTTGAAGAAAGTACCACCCCGTCTCGCTCCGCTCGCCTCCCCTCCTTAGAAAGTAGGGGAGTTGAAGAAAAAAAAGCTCTCCTCCTTGATAAGGAGGAGTATCCCGATGGACATCGGGAGAAGGTGGTAGATCATCTTTCCGCAGTTCGTGCAAAATTTACATACAATGGCCGAAATGTAGAACCGGTGTATGTCAAGCATTTAGGTCGCCAACGCATTCCAACACTTTTCTCCTATCTTTTGGAGGATGTAGCTCGAATGGATTTTGAGAAAGTCGACTTCGTATCCTCAAATCCGTGGGATTTTTCAGATGAACTCATTAAGATGATTGCAAAATATCCAAATATTACTCGGACCATTCACCTGCCGGTTCAATCGGGTAATAATGAGGTGTTGAAAAGGATGAACCGCTGGTACACCCGAGAGGAATATCTAGACATAATATCAAAGCTCAAAGCTCAAATTCCAAACGTTAAAATAACGACTGATATCATCGTTGGGTTTTGTGGAGAAACTGATGACGAATTTCAAAATACGGTAAAACTCGCAAAAGAAGTGGGTTTTGATAAAGCATATATTTCTCGGTACTCCGAACGCTATATGACTGCTGCAACCAAAGTCATGAAAGATGATGTACCACCTGCAGTGAAGAAGAAGAGGTGGAAAGAACTTGATTCTTTGATTAATGACTGGAACTAATTGACAAAAATATTCTTAAGAACATTTAATGCAACAACTAATAAAAATATCAATATTGCTCCATAAACAACGGTAAGACGCCATTTGACTAACACAATATATACTACCGAAATAATCTTATTTCTGTCCTCACTTTCTAGATTTTTAAGAATCTCTTGATACACTTCCTTCAAGTATTTCAACATCCCCCAATATACGGCAACGTATACTATTAGCAGGAACAGAAAAAGAATACCTAAATTAACACTATCTTCGTTTATCGTAATTAGCTTATTTGGAAACATATTTCATGATCCTTTCTAAATGTCTTGGATGGCAGGCAAAAAATGGATATGTGTTCTTTGGTTTTGACAGATCAAGCTCCAACAAATTTCCTTCAAAATCGTACATTTCGTACCCCACTTCACGAAGCATAAGCATTCCAGGAGCTATGTCCCAGACACTACATCCGAAGCCTATGATTGCACCCGCAATCCCTTCTAAGATATATACAAGTTCAAGACCTATGCAGCCATACATTCTCACTGCTCGAAATAGAGGTTTCAGAGCCAGAATTTTCTGAGGAATTCCCGCTTTGATCTCATCATCATACGACATAGAGGATAGAAGGAAACTATTGTGAAGTGGTATTTTTTTAATCTCGATTTTTTCAATTGCTCCATTTTTTTCAAGATAGACACCTTTCCCGAGCTCAGAAGTATACATTAAACCTTTCATCGGAAAATACATCACTGCAGACTGTAACTTATGTTCAAAGTAATATACTATGAGGACTCCAAACTCTTCTGTACCTGTGGCGTAATTGCTAGTGCCGTCTAAGGGGTCGATGATAAACATGTGTTTGCCGGTACTTCGAAGATCCTCTTCCCCAATGAAACCGACCTCATCCTGATTAATACCCAAATCACTCAATGCATTCAAAATGAACGCATGAATTACTTTCTGAGATTCGTGATCTGCCTTGGTCACAATATTCTAATGATTTGTTTTGTTTGCAATGTCAAGGTCGGCAGAGTGAAAATATTTTTTCTGAATTTCGCCAGCTTTTCGCGCAGCATTTTTGATGATATCAAGCATGTTTGATAGTATACTATAACCATGAAACTATTAGTCACTGGTGGGGCTGGATTTATCGGCTCAAACTTCATACATTACTGGCTCGAAAAACACCCCGATGATCATATCGTAAATTTTGATAAACTTACCTATGCTGGTAATTTATCAAGCCTAAAAGATGTTGAAAATAATTCTCATTATAGCTTTCATAAAGGCGATATCGTGGATAAAAAAGCGGTGGATAAAGTGATGCCTGACATTGACATCGTCGTTCATTTTGCAGCTGAAAGTCATGTTGACCGCTCGATTCAAGATGCATCTCCGTTTGTAATGACCAATGTAGTAGGTACTCACGTCCTTCTGGAATCAGCACTCAAATACAAAATAAAACGATTCCATCATATTTCAACCGATGAAGTTTTTGGAGCTCTTCAACTTGACTCAACTGATAAATTTACCGTAAACACATGCTACAATCCCCATAGTCCCTATTCTGCTTCGAAAGCTGGATCTGATCATCTCGTTCGAGCATATTTTGATACCTATGATTTACCGATAACCATTACAAACTGTTCAAATAACTTTGGTCCGTATCATTTTCCTGAGAAACTGATTCCTTTGGCGATTACCAATCTGCTTGAAGGGAAAAAAATCCCCGTCTATGGGGATGGGAAATATGTCCGTGATTGGTTGTATGTTGAAGATCATTGTCGAGCGATTGATATGATTTTGACGAATGGAAAAGTTGGATCGACATATCTTGTTGGAGGACAAACCGAAGATATTTCAAATCTTGAGGTGATCAAAAAAATTCTGAAAATAATGGATGCTTCTGAAGAATCAATCGAATATGTGACCGATCGCAAGGGCCATGATAGACGGTACGCTATTGATTGGAGTAAAACACAGGAAGAGCTTGGATGGAAACCAGAATATGATTTTGACTCCGCACTTGAAAAAACAATTCAATGGTATAAAGATAATGAAAATTGGTGGAGAAAATTAAAAAGCCAATAGATCAATTGATCAAATATCAATATTCAACCAACTCAAAAAAAGTATTCCAAATGTTGGTTTTATGATCTCGTGATCTTTTGATTTAATGAAATATATGAACATTGCAATTACTGGCGCAAATGGTCTTGTCGGATCACGCATCGTCGAACTTCTTCGTGATGAGTTTACATTCATTCCACTCAATCATTCTGAAGTTGATATCACTGATCAAAAACAAGTACATAAGAAACTAAATGATATTGATTTTGATCTTCTTCTTCATATGGCCGCCTACACGAATGTTGATAAAGCTGAAGAGGAAAAGATCATTGCTCATAAGCTCAATGTTGATGCAACCAAGTATCTATTTAATGAAGTACATACTCTGAATAAAAAAATGATCTACGTTTCCACAGACTTTGTCTTTGATGGAAAAAATCCTCCGTTTGACGAAAACTCGAAACCCAACCCAGTGGGATACTATGGACAATCAAAATATGACGGGGAGCTCGTTCTTGAAAAGAAGGCTATGGTTGTTCGAATTACCTATCCGTATGGAAATACTAAATCTAAAAAGTGTCATCCTGAACTTGATTCAGGATCCAGAAAAAAATTAGTCAAACAAGACTTTGTTCAAAAAATTCGTTCTTATCTTGCAAACGACAAATCGCTTTCAATGGTAACTGATTCTCTGATGACACCAACATATATTGATGATATTACCCTTGCCCTCAAGTATCTAATGAATAATTTTTCACCAGAAATATTTCATATTATTGGCTCAAAATCCTATTCACCTTTTGAGGCAGGAAAAATGATTGCTGAACATTATCAACTTCCCGAGTGGTTGATACAGCCGACAACATTTGAAGAATACAGTAAAGGAAAATCTCCTCGACCACAATTTGCAGAAACAAAAAGTATCAAAAATACCTTTTATGAAATGAGGAGCTTTGGCGAAGGTCTTCAATATCTCACGTAATCTTCTCAAAATTATTATCTATATGTAGATAGAAAAGATCAACCTGCAAATCAGGATATAATGCCGATACTACATTACGAGCTCTATGTAAATCTTTGACATGCTGTTCATAAGCTCCATTACTTCCATAAGCTCCACAATCTTCATGGTGAATGAGTACTACTTGTCACACCTTATGAAGTCACACTGATATATCAATCTGATTGAGTGCAACAAATAATTCTTTTGTTGCTCCCGCAAAACGAATGATATCAAACTGTTTTCCAATCAAATATTCATCGGTCCATTTTCTAATGATATTCTTGAATCTGAAATCAATACACCCAACAACGACTGCATCACAAGTATGGTTTGGCATAATATGAAAAAACTGTTGAATATCCATATTATACCGCTTCAAATAAGCTTTTTTGCGATCTTTTAAACTTGTTTTTTAGGTCAATATCCTTTATCATTTCACCTATGACCATAACCTTTGTTGGACACGGATATGTTGGGCTTGTGACCGCATGTGTATTTGCAGATTTTGGAAATGATGTTTGGGTCGTCGGACACACCCCAGAAAAAATTGAAAAGCTAAAAAATGGTGATCCGCTCATCTATGAGCCAGGACTCAAAGAACTTCTCAAAAAAAATCTTGATGCAAAACGACTTCATTTCACTCTTGATTTTGAAAAAGCAATCCCAAAATCAGATATTGTGTTTATCGCCGTTGGAACTCCACCAACTGAAACAGGTGAGGCAGATCTCTCAACAGTTCATGCGGTCGCAGATACAATAGGGAAAAATCTAAAAAAAGGTTATACCGTCGTCTCATGCAAGAGCACTGTCCCCGTCGGAACAAATCTCAAAGTAGAAAAAATACTTAACGACGTAAAACCTGAAGGTGCGGAATTTGATGTCGCATCATGCCCTGAGTTTCTTCGCGAAGGAACTGGTATCCATGACACCGTTAATCCAGATCGAGTAGTTATTGGCTCAAAATCTCAAAAAGCAATAGAAATAATTTTAGAAGCACACAAACCTCTTCCTGGTGCACGAGTTATCACCGATCTTGCAAGTGCTGAAATCATCAAATACGCATCAAATGCTATGCTTGCAACCAAAATATCTTTTGCTAATCTGATCTCGCTGTATGCCGAGGCGACCGGGGCAGATATTGAAACGATTATGGATGCAGTAGGAGGAGACAATCGTATCGGACGAAAATTTTTATTTGCAGGCATTGGATATGGGGGCTCATGTTTTCCAAAGGATGTTATGGCGCTTACTGAAACAGGAAAACAACTTGATCTTGATACTGGGATTCTTGACTCTGCTGAGCGGATTAATCGAATCGTACGGGATAATTTTGTTCATAAAGTAGTAGAAAATACCAAGGGGAAAAAGATTGCAATGTGGGGTCTTAGCTTCAAGCCAAATACTGACGACATTCGATTTGCCCCATCTGTCTATATTATCGAAGAACTCCTTAAAATGGGGTATTTCATTACCGCTTATGATCCTGCAGCAACTGCAAATATTAAAAAGATATTTGGTGACAAAATTAAATACGGTAGAGATATGTATGAGACAGTCAAAGATGCAGATGCACTTTATATTCTTACCGAATGGAACGAATTCAAACAAGCAGATCTTGCAAAAGTCAAAAAACTTCTGAAATATCCAACGATCATCGATGGTAGAAATATCTACAATCCTGAAAAAATGAAAAACCGTGGATTTACGTATATCTCAACGGGAAGAAAATCGGTATAATACTTGATATATGAATATTCTCATTACTGGTGGATCTGGCTTTATCGGCTCACATTTAAGCAAACTCTACGCTCAAAAAGGAAATAATATCTTCATCATCGACAACCTTCTCACTGGAAATCGCAAGAATATTCAATCAATACCAAGTGGTAGTCTCATATTTTTCGAACAAGATCTCACGACGTTTAACCTTACAAAACTCCCTCATATTGATATTTGTTATCATCTTGCCTCCCCAGCTTCACCCGTGCAGTACAAAAAACATCCAATAGAAACGATGCGTGTAAACTCTGAAGGAACATATAGAATTCTTGAATTATGCAGAAATAAAGGTTGTGATCGAATGGTACTCACATCAACATCCGAAATTTATGGAGATCCTCTCGAACATCCTCAAAAAGAATCATATTGGGGAAATGTAAATACTCTCGGTGATCGTGCATGTTACGATGAGGCAAAAAGATATGCAGAGAGTATATCTATGACTTATCACCGATCGTTTGATATCGATGTACGTATTGCACGAATATTTAATACGTATGGTCCCAACATGGAACTCAATGACGGTCGTGTCGTTTCAAACTTTATCATTCAGGCTATACAGAATAACCCTATCACAATTTATGGAGACGGTACTCAGACTCGATCATTTTGCTATGTGGAGGACATGGTATCTGGACTTGTGGCACTTGGAGAAACCGAAGATATACAAGGTGACGTGATAAACCTTGGAAATCCTGATGAAAAAACGGTTCTTGAACTTGCAGAAATCATCAAAGACATGACCGACTCCACATCAGAAATTAGTTTTGAAGGGATTGGCGAAGACGACCCAAAAAAAAGAAAGCCAGATATTTCAAAGGCTCAAAAAGTGTTGAAATGGGAACCGAAAGTACCACTCGATCAAGGACTCCAGAAAACCATCAACTATTTTGAATCTGAACTTAATAAACAAAATTAATTTATGAGAACAGCTGTCATTGTTCTGCCAACATACAACGAGTCCAAAAATATCACCGAAGTACTTGAGAGGATTTTCAACGTAGCAAAAACTATTGATCAATGGACTATCCATGTCCTTGTGGTGGATAGTAACTCTCCAGATAAGACTTCAGAGATTGTCAAAAAGCTCCAAAATAAATATACATCTCTTTCATTACTTATAACTGAAAAGGAAGGTTTGGGACAAGCATATATTCACGGTTTTTCTAAGGCTTTAGAGACACTACATCCATACGTACTATTTGAAATGGATGCAGATCTCTCACACAATCCAAACGATATCCCAAAATTTTTGAAGAAAATTGAAGAAGGGGCTGATTTTGTCGTTGGATCTCGTTACATCCTTGGAGGTTCCATTCCGGCAAACTGGGGACTACACAGAAAACTCTTTTCTATTCTTGGGAATTGGATAGTACGACTTGGCTTCATGAAACTTTCAGTCACTGAATGGACAAATGGATATCGAGCCATAAAATCCTGGGTCGTCAAAAAACATCTAGATGACCTAAAAGGATATACGGGTTATGTGTTTCAAGTGGCTCTTCTCGACAATGCACTAAAGTCTGGTGCAAAAATACAGGAAATTCCTGTGAATTTTACCGATCGCGTAAAAGGATCCTCCAAAATAGATTCTGTGGAGTATATTTATCAAACATTGAAGTATGTTTTTCTGAATTCTTCCTTTATAAAATTTGCAATCGTGGGAGGCATCGGTTTTATCATCGACTTTGGAATATCGTACGTTTTTATCGAAAATCTTAAAATTGTAGTTTGGATGACAACTATAATTAGCGCCGAAACAGCAATCATATCAAATTTCTATTTGAACAATCAGTGGAGCTTCAAGCACAAGAGATTGAGTAGATCTGAGTCGTCACTTCTTTGGAGTTTTCTCAAGTTCAATATCATCGCATCAGGATCTCTTATCATTCAAACTGTGGGAATGTCTGTTACAACACATATTTTTGGACTTGAATACTGGTATCTGTACAAGGTAATCATCATTATCTTTGTGATAATTCCATACTCATACTTTTTTTACAATAAGCTCGTGTGGAAGGATAAATGATTATTTAGTAACTTCAACATAGTCTCCGCTCACCCAACCATCTTCTTCTGCAAGATCTATAAAATACCATCCTCCGCTCTCTTCCGTATACTCATATGTGTCTCCCGGACTGACTTCTGTGATCTTTTCTCCGGATATAGATGGACTTTTTCGAACATTCAAATATCCGGTTTGCGTCTCGAGAATTGTGAGAGATTTTTTCGAGTCAGAATTCTTTTCCACACTTGTACTATCTTTTGCATCTATTCCAGCTGGCTCGCTCGCTTCTTTCTTTTTTTCATCAAGCTCTTCCTCAAGAGTTTTGCTCGTTTTATCAAGACCAAGTTTGAAAGCTGATTTTACCACATGTCCTATTACAACATTGATTTTTTGTGAGCGTCGGAAAAACCCTGGAAGATAGACTGCAAGCTCATGATCTCCAGAAGAGACTTCATCCAAAATAAGTGGCGCTATTCCTTTCTCGTCATTATCCAAAAATACAATTGCACCTGTGGGTTCAGTTTCTATCGACACCTGACCAGTTTCTCCTTTTGGAGAACTTTGCATTTTAACTATAGTTAACATTTCTCCAGCAGATGTGAGCTCTGTCGTTCCCATCTCACGACTCACATAGGTGAGTGTGTTTTCTTTGACTACAACTTTTCCTGACCACGATACTGTCTGGGTATCTTCACCCTCTGGTATGAGCTTGATGACATACTCTCCAGGCTTCAGTCGAGTTTCAAATGGCGTTTTTCCTATTGCGGCATTATCAATAAATATTCCTGCAGTTGGAGACGAGAGAACTTTTAGTCGACCTGTTTTCCCTGGATTATCAAATATAAAAAACCGCACAAGTACAAAAACGACAAAAAGAAGCAGTAAGATTCCAAGCACAATAAGTTTTCGTTTCATAGAGTGCTACCATTCTAGCAACTGCGGCTCAAAATGCAAGATGGGTATTGTTATTTAGAAGATTGCTATGATATTCTAAATATATATTATGAAGAAGAAATTTCGATCATTTATCCCATATATTATACTCATATCTTTTTTAAGTGCTATCTCGTTTGTTGTTCGCGGGTCGTTTCAAGATGCAGGGCATTTTTTGAAAGATGCAGACTTTCAACTATTTATACTGGGCGGAATGATTTTTGTCGGTTATTACATCAACCGTATTGCTCCAAAGACTATCGTCCCTTCTTTTGTCTGGGCAATATTTGCAGGCATCGCGCTCCAACCATTTTTGTCGTTTTTCACCGATGATATCGAATCATTGAAAATCATGATGGAAGTTTTTGGCGCAATTATTCTATTTGCTGGTGGATTAGAAATTCCGTTTCGAAACTTTCAAAAGTGGTTTGTACCCATTGCAACACTGTCTCTTGTCGGAGTTATTTTCACTTCGATTGGATTTGCGTTTGTGATGTTCTGGATTATGAATCTTATTGGAGAATTTGATGCTGCGTTCATCCCTTCCATCTTGATACTGAGTGCGGCATTATCATCGACAGATCCTACGGCAATCATTCCCACTCTCAATATGTTGAGGTTCAAAAAACCAGAACTCAAGCAAATTGCAATCTCAGAATCTGCACTTACGGATGTGTCTGGAAGTATTTTAACACGCTTTCTTTTGTTGGCACTTATTACTGCTCCTGCTATAAATAAAGGAGTTTTTAATTACTTTGGACCGCTGCTTCAAAAGAGTACGTATGATGCATTTGCACTGCAGATCATCTCAGGGATCATTGTGGGATATTTTGGATTTTTTCTCATCAAGAAATTTTACTACAATCAAGAACGTCACGAAGAATCCTCAGATCCAGCACTTCTTCTGTCAATACCTATTTTTACATTTGTACTTGGAAATGTGCTCGGTGGTGCAGGATTTCTTGCCGCTTTCACCAGTGGCTTGCTCACAGATGCATATGGAGCGGTCAAAAAAGTATCTCATTTTTATGAGAGCTTACTAAATCACCTGATCAAACCATTTATTTTTATTATCTTAGGAGCACTTGTTCCACTTTCTACTCTCATTAAGCTTGCCCCGATCGGTATCGGGGTTGCGCTCATTTTTATGTTTGTTCTTCGACCGATTGTTGTGTTCATATCTCTTGCGCCGTGGTGGATGCAAAATATTTTCAAACTCAAAGACTTACTTTTCTTGAGCTTTATTCGTGAAACAGGAATAATTGCGGCAATTCTTCTCGTCATCGCTGCCACATTTGATATTATTCAATCCGAATTTGTAATAGCTATTGGCATGTGGGTCATACTTATGACGCTCATCATCGAACCTCCCTTCACTCCCTGGCTTGCCAAAAAAATGGAAATTGCTGAAATGAAATAATGTAAGAGTTCACACTCTTTGACAAAACTGTATCATAATATA
>PFSC01000100.1 GCA_002788865.1 Candidatus Roizmanbacteria bacterium CG_4_9_14_0_2_um_filter_39_13 | reverse complement strand
ATCCCTGCGGCAAGACCGCAGGGAATTGCAAGTTAAAACTTTTAAGTAAGCCTTTATCATTGTCGACAGATGGACATTTAATAACTGTTAAAGATGATAATTCTGCCGAAATTATTTTTTTCCAAATTAATGGGCTTGAAAACAATACACTTGAAGCTGTTGGAATTGCTAATCTCAGAATGACCGTTGAACAATTGAAGGCTCTGAGTAATGCAATTATTAACACTATTAAAACCCACGAAGATGTACTCATAAAGCGCAGTAAAAAAATAAACTAGAAATCATGTTTAGTGCTGAGTTAATAATATAGAGACCCCAATTACACTTCTTCTTGATGAAATCTCTCCATAATGATTTCACGTGGTTTTGATCCTTGTGCAGGCCCCACATACCCTGCCGCGTGGAGTTCGTCAAGAATGCGTGCGGCACGAGCATATCCGACACGAAGCTTTCTTTGAAACATTGAAGCCGATGCTTTGTCCGCTTGCGAGATGAGCTCTACTGCCTGTCCAAAATATTCGTCTCGATCATTATTAGATGATGCTCCGTTTACTCCAGGCATTCCACCGATTCGAGCTTTCGACTGTTCGGTGATCTCTTCAGTGTACTGTACTATCGGCACCTGAGATTTGAGGAATTTCACCACATCTCCAACCTCACGTTCGGTGAGATATGGTCCTTGGATACGACGAGGTTTTGCCTGATCTGGCGGGAGAAAAAACATATCCCCACGTCCAAGAAGTTTCTCTGCACCAGGCATGTCTATGATGACTCGAGAGTCGATCATTGATGAGACGTTGAATGCGATACGCGTCGGAATATTTGCTTTCATAAGTCCAGTGATGACATCGACCGAAGGTCTTTGTGTTGTGAGAATGAGATGAATTCCAACTGCTCGTGCTTTCTGTGCAATTCGAGTGATCAAATCTTCGACATCGTTTGCGGCATACATCATGAGATCCGCAAGTTCATCAATCACAAAAATGATATATGGCTTGCGCACAATTCCTTCAAGCTTATTGAAACTTTCAAGATTTCGAACTCCTGCTTGGGCCAGTTCTTTGTATCGCGCCTCCATCTCTCCAACGCACCACCTGAGAGCCGAAACAACTTTGCTCGGATCGGTGATGACATCAGTCAAAAGATGAGGAGCGCCGTTATATTGCACCATTTCAACCTGTTTTGGATCGACAAGAATCATTCGAAGCTCATCCGGACGAGTGCGCATCATAAGTGTCGTGATCCAAGCATTCAACATTACAGATTTTCCAGATCCCGTGGTACCCGCGATGAGAACGTGTGGCATGGCTGCGAGACTTGCAGATTGCTGTACTCCTGCAACATCAAATCCAAGTGGCACAATGAGAGGATCGCCACCTTTTTGCGAAAGAGTTCCAGTTGACATAAGTTGTCGGAGGGTCACAAGCTGCGGTTTGATATTTGGGATTTCAATACCAACGAGTGATCGTCCTGGAATTGGCGCCTCAATACGTACGAGTCCCGTCGGAGCAGCAAGCGCAAGCGCAAGATCATTTGACAGAGTAGTGATTTTTGAGAGCTTGGTGCCCATTGTGATCTCGATTGCATATTGCGTGACAGTCGGACCAAAATTCACCTCCGCAACTCGCGTGCGTATACCGAAACTATCCAGTGTTTTTTCGATAATATGAGCATTTCCTTTGACATCACCACGATCCGCATCGGCTTGCTTTACTTCATTAAGGAGTGTATTTGGAGGATATACCCACGTTGAAGATGTACTTTGCACCACTGGTTTGATCGACAAATTATTTTCAATTGCCGCCCTCCCTGCTATCGCTTTTGCTGGAGTTTGAGGCGGAGTTGCCGACATAGGTTTATTAAGAATCGTATGATCACGTATAAATCCATCGCTGGATTTTTCCTGCTCAACCTCATTTTTCTTGTTTGAGAGATTTTTCATATTAAAGATACTCTTCATGAGTTTTGCCACCGGAGAAAACATTTTGGTAAGAGAGACGACGATTACATCTATCGATGTATCTAAAAATAATATAAGTCCAATAATAAATGCTACAAGAAGTATTGCAAGTGATCCAAGCGGTGTGAAATCAAGTGAAAGATTATCATAAATCAATCGACCGACAACTCCCGACCGAAACAGTCCAAGAAGTGCAATGAGCAAAATCATTGAACCAATGGTCACATTGAAACGTACAAATTTGAGTTTTTTTGTATTGAAAAAATGCCCAGAAATGAGAAGTATGATAAATGGAATGAATATTGAGAGACCTCCAAAAAGTTGTAAGATTTGGTCATTCACCTGCTTGAGAATTTGACTCCTGCCTGCTGAAGAAAATAGTTGTGAGAATGAGGCGAGGATGATAATACCAATTATGATCAAAAAAAACCCCAGAATATTGAAAAAGGTTTTATTGTTTACTGAAAATTTTGAATACCACCGCTTTTTTCTTCTACCCATTGTATCTACGAGAAGCGCTTAAGTGCGCAACGTATAACTTCAACCATGCGTAATATAGTTTATTCTCGAAATGTCTGACTTTGCCACACGAGGTTACAATCATCTTATCACGCTGAGGTTTGTATGTAAATACGGTCAAGAGTATGAGTTGCCAGATCATAAATGCTACCGAACCTTAAAAAATAGATAGGCATTGCCAGATATATAATTGTCACT
>PFSC01000064.1:333-2662 GCA_002788865.1 Candidatus Roizmanbacteria bacterium CG_4_9_14_0_2_um_filter_39_13 | reverse complement strand
GGGTTCTTTGAAAGTATTGAATGTTGAGATTTTATCTCGCACGCAACCAACACTTATCGACATATTTATCGCGCTTGCAGTTGGAGTTGTTGCGGCGCTTGCGGTTGTTCTCAAAAAAGTATCAGCAAACCTTGCTGGAGTTGCAATTGCAGCTTCGCTCATGCCACCGCTTTGTGTCGGCGGGATTGGTTTGGCCTTGTGGCATCCCCAGCAGCTCTCGGCGGCCTTCTTTTATTTGTGGCAAACATTGTATCGATCATTTTTATTTCAATATTTGTGTTCCGAGTCATGGGGGTTGAGATTCATGCACCGCGCAAACTTCGCACGGAAGGGATCATTTTTGTGGGAATGATGCTCATAATCACCGCATTACCGTTGTTTTTATTTTTAAGAAATTATTCTTTTGAAGCTGCAACCTACCAAAAAACCCAAAGAATATTATCAGATTCTCTCTCAAACATTTCTCAAAGTATATACCTTGAGAATGTAAAAACGAACATAAATAGATCTTCTAAAACCAATAAAGATTTTGTTAAGGTTGAAGCCGATATTTTAGTGCCCGAAGACATTTCTATAGATTTTGATCAAAAAGAATTGATCATCGACCAGCTTGAAAAAGCTCTCAGTAAGAATGTAGTATTGGATTTAAGAATTCAAAAATCAATCGCGCTTCAGACTGAAACAGACATGAAGACGCGTCAAATAAAAAACAACATTACAAAAATTCTTCAGAAAGAAATATCAATCGTTGATAAATCATTGACAATCGACTCAATTACTATAATTCAAAATAATCATACGATTGGTTGGGTGGTTGATGTGGTTTTGCGAAGTGATCCATCAATAAAATTTACTGAAGACAAACGAAAAAGTATTGAAGAGGAGATTTCTCGTTCTGTTGACGGCTTGATATCTTTGAATCTTGAAATCATATCTCGAATAAAATTACAGGGTGAATCAGATATGGTGGCAAGTGATATTAAGATGCAGATTTATGACTACTTTAATGAACGATTTGAAGATATTGATGTGTCCAATCTTTCGATTCTGTATGACGAGAACTTAGATCAATATACCGTATCAATGACGGTCACCATACCGAAAAAAACTCGATTTACGAGTCGGAATATTGAGAGCCTGAAGGCGCTTTTGGAGGTCAAACACACGGCAAACTTTTCAATGGTGGTAAACCAGATTGAAAAGACAATCTATGAATTTGAATGATGAGAAATATCTTCCAATGAGTGCGATCTGATCGATCTCCCGTATTATTTCTGTGGGTGTGATAGAATGTGAGCTTCAGTAAGATGTTTCATCTGAAGCTGAAGAAAAACATGCTTCTCGTATTGAGTGTTTTTCTTTTAATTACACAATCAGTATCTGCGTCGGAACTCCTCACAATTTCACGATCCCAAGAAGAGGCATATTGCCCCGTGTATTATGACCGTCAATTTTGTAGTACTGGTAGGCGTGAAGATTCGTGTGTCAAAGGAGTTGAAATGGTAGTGGAGACGCCAAAAATACCGCATTCTCCGGTTCCTCCAATTGTTTCTTCAATAAAAAATGACGTAAATAGTTCAACGAAACCTCCTTCATTAGATGCAGATCGAATTTTTGGAATGATCAATCAACATAGAGCAAATCTTGGCCTGAGCGCATTTGAAAAAGAAGAAAAGCTCTGTGCGTTGGCTCAAGAACGTGGACATGAGCTGTATGATGAAATTTTTGTGAATAATAATATTCATGGAGGATTGTATGACAGGAATTTGCTGTGGTGGATTACTGAAAACATGAAATATGGTGGATCTGAGGAGTCAGTTTTCAACTGGTGGCTCAGTTCTCCGATTCATCGAAAAGCAATTGAAAGTGATTTTATCTATAGCTGTGGTGAGTGTTACGGAAACAGCTGTGCACAACTATTTACCAGCTATACACCAAAATAGTTACTTCTTCTTTATAGAGTTTTCATAGAGTTCGATCCCAACTGCTACTGCAAGATTGAGCGAATCAATATCTGATGATTGTTGAATACGAATCGTTTTTGAGATGTTTTTATATGAACCAGGGAGCCCTGCGGATTCACTTCCGAATATGAGTGTATAGGGTTTTTCGAAAACAATATCCTGAAGTGTGTGGCTGCCATCGGTCATAAATGAATAGAGATTATTTTCAAACCGTTCTCGATAATGCTCGATCGAATCGAAATATTCAAACTGAATCTTAAACAATGCGCCCATCGACGCTCGAATCACTTTTGGATCAAAAATATCAACGCCCGGACGAATGATTGCAAGATTGTGGATATCGTATCCAAGCATGGTGCGGATAA
>PFSC01000064.1:0-318 GCA_002788865.1 Candidatus Roizmanbacteria bacterium CG_4_9_14_0_2_um_filter_39_13 | reverse complement strand
CTGTCTCACTTGGATGATCGAGCATCAGGTGATTTTCCTGAGCACTTAATGGATTGGGAAATTTTGAAAAAATCCCCGCAACATAAACATTCTCTTTTCCTGACAAGTTTCTGAGGAGTCCGTCATTAGTTTCAATGCTAATACCCTTTTGTTCACAAAAGCTTTTTATTTTCTGCACTCCGGTATTTTTATCACTTTTTGAGTGAATTATAACCTTTTTGATATTTTCTGGATGATGAGTCATGAGCTCGATCGTGGCATGCGGACCAAAGGAGTAGGAGTGGTCAAATTTTTTACGATATGTTTGGAGCTTAATAC
>PFSC01000134.1 GCA_002788865.1 Candidatus Roizmanbacteria bacterium CG_4_9_14_0_2_um_filter_39_13 | reverse complement strand
AATTTATATCTTTTAGCAAGTCCGTTTATTTTTGTAAGATACGATTGAAGCTCGCTGTTTTCAAAATAGGTTGAAGATACACAGTAATGATTTTCGGTTGGGCTCATATGCGGATCTGGGATGACAAACGCCATAATATCCTCCCGAAGATGACGATATAGCCCAAGAGGAATCATGTATTTATATTCATCTCTTGCTGAATTGTTTTGTTTATTCATTTTGTTGTCCCTATTGGATTACTTATATCTGACAAACGGTAATCTTTCATTCGCGCTGCAGTGTCTTTCAATGTTGCATAGGTTCCCTTTGCAGTTGTTAATTGACCTTTAAGAAATGTTTCCAGCGTATCGCGCTTGCTAACCGGTTTTTCCGCTTCTTTGATAATCTCCTTGGTTTCTTTTCCGGTTAAACGGTACTTGGAATTGATCACCTCAATTGTTGACTGATAATCCTGATCAAGAAAACGCCTATCTCTTTTGCTTATTGATTCCAGGCCAAAATCCTGTTTATTTTCTTTAAATAACGTATTGTAAACCTTTATATGACCTCCGCCGAAAAGCTCTTTCTTATTATATGCCGCGGCACCGACTGAATTGTTTACTATATTATTATGATTGAGAATAACTGTAGAGTTATCTTTTACCGCAATACCCATCTGTGTATCTTCAATAGAATTATTGATGATAGTGATATGGGAATTTTCGCCCACGCTTATGCCTTTGTCACCCGATGCCCTAATCTTATTGTTTTTAATTATTAAATCAGTCGTCCCCGAGATATCCATACCATCATTGCCATTTTTTTCAAAACTGTTTCCGGACACTATAGAGCCTTTTTTAACAAAATCAAGATCAAGTCCATCATATGTATTTTCATAAAATCGATTGCCTTGTATCACGGCTTTCCCGTATTTGATGTTAACCGCATCATCGCCGCCATTGCGATTGCTATAGCGAAATATACTATTGGTAACAGTAATATCACTATAATACCCAGAAAGCATACCCGACGCGTACACTCTGTTTTTTGTTGTGGTATCACTGCCATACTCAAATATGGTGTAATCGAAGATGCCATATGACTCCTCCTGCAGAACAGCGACTACTCCCCATGGCTTTTTTGGGTCGATCGCGGTGAATGTGATCGGCTGCTTTTTTGTTCCTTGTGCAATAACAGGGCCATAGGAGATAAGGGATACCCCTTCGGAAAATGTTACCATCGTACCCGGGTCGATCTGAAGGCTAATCCCTTTGGGAATGACAAGATCTTTGGTAATCTCTACATCAGAGCGGATAAAAGTAACCGTAGATGAATCGACTTCCTTCAAAAGTGGATCATTCACCTTATAATCCCCGGAAACTGCCGGTACCTGCGGCAGGGCTCCTTCTTCAAAGAAGGTACCTGTCGAAAGAGGTATGATCAATGTATCTGATGTGGCGGAATTTTCTACTTCGACAGCTACCGTCGAAATTGCCTCTCCGTCTTTTACTTGCAGATCAATCTGTAAATATCCAGGCTCAAGATGTATCGGTGTTGCAAATTCTTCTTTATAAGTCAATTTTGGACTTAGAATAATATCGGTATCAAATATGATTTCCTGACCTCCTCCTGATATTTGCCTGATTGTATAATTTTTTCCAGAAAGAGGAATATTATTCACTGCTATTTGGGAAATAGTTCCCTTCCAATAACTTGGAACAATAAGCCGTCTTACCTTGATATCGTTGAAGGAGTCAGATTTTAGTAAGATACGACCGATTTTATCTATATTGCCGGTGACGATCGTCGACTCTATCTTGCCTTTCAGATACTGGATATTACTTTTCAGGATAAATGGAGTTTGCAGATAGCTTACAAAGCTCGGTTTGTTACCATCCCCAACATAATAGGCAGTTGTGGGATCAGCCATAAAATTCGTTATCAGACTAATATGCTCATCTTCTTCAAACTGCACAAGTCTATCTGTTAATATATCTGCATACCCATAAATGGCTTTGTTTCTCATACTTCTGATCTCCGGAATTTCAAGCAATTGAGAAAAAAGTTGATTGACATTGAGAAAATCGTTGGGAAAATCTATTAAATCTTCTCTCTGCAAATTGCTAACATGAGTATAGTTCATAAAATCCCATGGAAAGAAATAGATTCTCCCGTTTGCTGGATTGATATAAAAGACGATATTATGAAAATCATAATGTGCCGTACCGCTTATCGAAGAGAGTGCAAGAAGTTTAGAAAGGTTGTCTGGGTCAAAGTAATATCTCCAGTTTCTTTGCAGTTCTGAATTTTCTTTTTTGATAACTGACAAAAAATAATTTACATCCTTATCATAAGCGTCTTCAAAATCCTTCAGTGTCGAGAGGATCATTCCTTTGGGAATCGCCTCGGTGGTAAATTTATCCGGATTTTTGTAAGGGTCGGTATTATAAATATTTGCCTCCGGCAGTTCTCTTTTTGCAAGAAATAAAGAATCAAAGTCTTCGCTGACATAATACACCCCCTGATCTTTACCGTTTATTGATAGTTTGGAAAAACCGGAAGTAAGCGCAGAAAGACTCATCTCATGAGCAAGCTCATTGACGAGATGCTCACCGGTATACGCTCGTTTATCTGGAATATAAAAAAGAAGCTTGTCACTGTGTTTGAAATAATCCTTGAAGTTTACCGTGTAGGATTTTTTATCCTTCGCCCAGTGAAATTTTGTTATTCCGCGGTTTTTCAGCTTAATATCATATTTTTTACCTCCGTATTCTAAATTAGCGTTTACGTAAGGGAATTGAAATTCGGAATTATTCTGTATTGCCACATCGTCCGGGATACCT
>PFSC01000125.1 GCA_002788865.1 Candidatus Roizmanbacteria bacterium CG_4_9_14_0_2_um_filter_39_13 | reverse complement strand
ATTTTCATGCTCGTCTTGTATGAGAATGAGCTATTATTTCATGCTCATCTTGCGTGAGATAAGACTACTAGTTGCATTTCAGGACTGAATGTTAAATAATGACAAATATGACTAACCAATCGCTCATATCTTCACCGCATAAAAACTTTGAGAACATCAAGAAGATTGATGAAAACGGGGTTGAGTATTGGGAAGCCAGAGAGCTAGTACCCCTTCTTGAATATACCGATTGGAGAAACTTTAACAGCGTTATCCTCAAGGCACAAGAAGCCTGTAAGAATAGTAAACAAAGCGTAGGAAATCATTTCGTTGAATCCAACAAAATGATAAAAATTGCAATAGGAACGGTAAAAGAAACAACAAGACTTATACAAGACTATAAATTATCCCGTTATGCCTGTTATCTTATAGCTCAAAATGGGGACTCTTCTAAGCAAGCGATAGCAACAGCACAAACATATTTTGCAATTCAAACAAGAAGACAAGAGGTTTTTCAGCAGTTAGCTGAGAACGAAAAAAGACTTTTTGTAAGAGGAGAGATAAAAGACCTCAATAAAAAGTTATTTGCTACAGCAAAACAAGCTGGGGTAAGTAATTTCGGTCGTTTTAATAATGCTGGGTATGAAGGTCTCTACGGAATGAGAAAAGATCAAATACAGAAGAGAAAAGGAATAGGGAAAGATGATGTGTTGGATAGAGCAGGAACAACAGAACTTGCCGCTAACTTGTTTCGTATTACTCAAACAGATGAAAAGATTAGAAATGAAAACATAAAAGGAGATTACAAAGCAAGCAATACCCATTTTGAGATAGGCAAAAAAGTAAGACAAACAATTCGTGAGATTGGCGGGACGATGCCCGAAAAACTCAAACCTGAGAAACATATCAAAGAGCTTGAAAAGGAGCGAAAAAAGCTACTCAAAAGCCAATCAAGTCCCAAGGAGCTAAAGGCAGATTAAATATAACTAATATGACACAAGACCAGTATTACACTATCGAAGAAGTCGCAAAAACGCTTAAAGTTACCTATCTCACTGTTTATCGATGGGTACGAACTAAACGCCTCATGGCTCTGAAAGCTGGCAAGCAGTACAGAATTAGCGAAGAAAACTTATCCACGTTCTTAAAAAAATATGATGCAAATTAGTTTATTTGATAACAGTCAAACAGATTTACTCGATACTTTTAGGGCAAGTGAGATGCTGGGTGTTTCTACAGCAACTATTAGAAACTGGATTAAGACAGGTCAACTAGCTTATGCTACGAACGAAAAGGTAAAAAGTAAATTCCTTGATAGAAAACAAATTGAACAATTAAAAAATGACATTCAAAATGGAAAAACATCTCGACTAAATAATCGGGCAAACAAGAGAAACTCGACATCGACTTTTATTCCCGTTGAGCAATTAAGCAATAAGAACCTACTGCCCCTATTACAATCCTACATAGAACTAATTAACAAACATAAATTACCAATTCAAAACGCTCTACTCATCCACAGTCTTTCAGTCCTAAAGAAAGCCAAATTAGTAACGTATAGAAAATCTATAGGTACTCTCAATGAGATTGAATATAAGAACAAAAGTGTAAAAAAAGTATTGCTAGAATGGATTGACAATCTAGGAGGCGTAAATCTTTATAATTTTCAAGAATTGATAGACCTAGATGATACTTTTAGTTCCGATAGCCTAGGGGTACTATATCAATCGTTACTTGATGAGGGTAAAAAATCCCAAGGTGGTTCTTACTATACTCCAAAGACACTAATTGATGGTATTGTCGAAGATTTATCTGGTCAAATAAAGGTGGGCTCAAAAGTTCTTGACCCTTGTTGCGGAACGGGACAGTTTCTTGTTTCCTTTTCTAAGTATATCTCTGACCCATTACTTTTATGGGGTTACGACATTGACCCAATAGCGGTACAAATTGCAAAAATAAATCTTATTACGAGCTATCCAGAAATTGACTTCTACCCAAATATGTTCGTAGCAAACAGCCTTAGAGAAAATCCCGATAGTAGATTTGACATCATCGCAACAAATCCGCCTTGGGGTTATCACTTCTCAACAGAGGAAAGCGAAATTTTGAGAAAGGCTTACCCAAATATCATTTCAAATGAGGCGTTTTCATACTTTTTAGTAAGAGGGGTAAGTCTATTAAACGATAATGGCTCACTTTGTTATGTCCTACCAGAAGCAATTACAAAGGTAAAACAGCATCGAGATATTAGAGATTATTTGTTAAGGGATAGTGCTATTAAAAGCATTAAACATTTAGGAAATGTTTTTAGCAAGGTATTATCACCCGTAATAACATTGACCATTCAAAAAAGAAATGATGTATATAACGAAATTGAGGTTATGCAAAAAGATGGTCTTAATGCCAAAATCAAGCAAAGCAGATTTATAAACAATTCAGACTACACATTCGATACAAGCATTACCGAAAAAGACGAACAGTTAATAGCTAAAATTTACAAACACAGTTTTGCTACATTAAAGGACAATGCAGATTGGGCATTGGGCATAGTTACAGGTAATAATGGCAAATTCATTTCGACTGTCAAAACAGAAAATAATGAGGGTGTATTGAAAGGTGCAGACGTACAAAAATACACATTTAATCTTGCCACTTCGTTTATCAATTTTACACCTGACGAATTTCAACAAGTTGCCCCTGTATGGAAATACCGAGCAAAAGAAAAGCTGATTTATAAATTTATTTCAAGCGAGCTTGCCTTTGCTTATGATAATAAACAAACACTAACCCTTAATAGTGCGAATATACTAATCCCGAAAATCCCAGAAATCCCAACAAAAGTAGCATTGGTATTTCTCAATTCAACGGTTTTTCAATACTTATGGAAAAAGAAGTTTAATACGGTAAAGGTACTAAGAGGCGACCTTGAACTCCTACCCTTCCCTCAAATAGATGAGAAAACTCTTGCTAAAATCGAGCAGGATGTAGATAATTTGTTATCTGATATTGAAAAGAATAAACTCGAAGATGAACTTAATGAGTTCGTATTTAGTGCCTTTGAACTGACAGTAGATGAAAAACAATATATTAAAAATTCAATAAGGAAATAACTATGCAATCACTAAAACATCAATTAAACGGTTTAATCTCTCAATTATCGAAAGAGGAAGAAACAGTTTTGAGGCAAAAACTGGACAACTTAATGTCTGTTTATCCTTTTAATGAGTATGAATTTATCATTTCAACACTTTTAGGGCTAAAGAAACTAAACCTAGATGATTATTATCTGATGAGAGATGAATACATAGCAAGAAATATGTATCTTCATATTTTTGAGATTAGTGCCCCTAGAGGCTTTGGGGAATTATGGGCGCAAGGACATATCAAGGAATTAGCACCTGACTTAGTTAAACCAACCAAGAAAATAGACCCAAATTATGCTGGACAGTATGATTTTATGCTGAAAGTAGATGATGACAAATTCATTACAATCGAAGTGAAAGCGTCAAGAGCCGTAGATTTTAATAACCACGAACCATTGTATGTAAAAGCTCTCTCAAAAGATGAAAATATGCCTTTTGATATGAACTTCCAACAAGTAAAGCCTAAATGTTGCGATGTATTTGTTTGGATGGGTGTTTGGAGAGATGTTATTAGATATTGGGTCTTTTCTTCAAATGAAGTGGCAACAAATAAATACTATTCAGCAGGTCAACATAGAGGCAATGTTGGCGAAGGGCAACTACATTTCAACAGAGAAAATATAGATGAATTTACAAGTTACGAGGCAAAATCTGATAACCTAAAACAGGCAATTCTTGATGCCTACCTACGACAAATTGCCCCAGTCAAGAAATGACCTCTGAAAGCAATAATAATCGCACGAGTTAGCACGGAAGAACAAAAAAAAGCCAATAACTCACTACCTGCTCAAATTGCACGGCTTAACAAGCATTGCCAAAATAAGAGCTTTGATATTATCAAAGAGTTTAGCTTTGACAAAAGTACATATAAGACTAAGCGTAATGAATTCGACAATATTCTTGACATCATTTTCGAACAAAAAGAAAAAGTTGCTGTTTGCTTCGACAAGGTAGACCGACTATCAAGGAATGTCTTTGATAAACAAGTAACCATCACCCTATCTTCCATTACTTTGGAGGTACATTCAAATAGATCAACAAATCCTCTGCAATATCAAAAAACAATGGGGCTGCAGTTTCTGAACCCCAACTGGAAGATTCTGGCTCCTGAATCACAACGAGCATCAAAAATGCAGGGTTATCTGCAGGTGCAAAGCCAATAAATGATGCAATAGTTTTTGAGGCATCGTATGTCCCATCAACCGCAATCTGTGCTGTCCCCGTTTTCCCCCCAAACGCATATCCTTTGGGGATTTTCCACTTTACCTCTGCGTTATTGACGACACCCACAAGTATCTTTCTCATCGTCCTAGATGTTTTTTCACTCAGAACCTTATTTTGGACTTCTGGCTGTCGCGTTTTTATAATATCCCCCTCAATGACTTCTTTGACCACGTGTGGTCGCATCAAGTTCCCTCCATTTATGAGAGATGCAAATCCTCGAACAAGTTGCATAGCAGTCACTGAAATCCCTTGTCCAAATGCCGTCGTTGCCTCATCAATTGGATACCATAAATTCAATGGCTTCACCTGTCCTGAAGATTCACCCTGCAGATCAGCCTGAGTTGCACTCCCAAACCCATATTTACCAATATATTCATATACTTTTTCTTTTCCTAACTTACTTCCAATGTAGACCATACCTACATTGGAAGATTTTTCCAGAATACGAGCAATTGTGATTTTCCCGTCATATTGATCATTCCAGTTTGAGATTGTATATCCGCCGATTTTGACAGGTCCTTTTTCATTAAACACATCATTTGGCTCGACAACTCCCTCCTCAAGAGCCGCTGCAACAATCAAGGGTTTGAAGGTAGATCCAGGTTCATACTCACTCGAAATTGTCCAATTGCTAAAATCTGACTCATTGAATTCAAAATAGTTCTCGGGATCAAAATCCGGAAGACATGCAAGACCAAGAATCTCCATGGTCATAGGATCAACAACAATGACACATCCCGATTTTGCATTATATTTTTCAACTCCTTTTTTCAAACGTTCTTTTATGATTTGCTGGATAGACTTGTCTATAGTAAGCACTATATCTCTCCCATTGTCAGCCTCCACTCGATCTTGATTACCACTAAATATCGGCTTACCAAACATATCCCGTTCAGACTTGAGAACTCCGGGAAGTCCGGTAAGATCTTTGTCGTAATACCCTTCAACTCCAAAATATCCGACAGATCCACCTTCAGAATTTTTCCCCAAAAAGCCCACAAGATGTGCGGCAAGCGAGGCTTCAGGATAAAATCGTTGCTGTTCTACCTCAAATCCCAATTCTTCAAGATTGAGCTTCGAGAGCATTTCCTTTTTTTCTTTTGTGATATTTCCCTGAATGGCTACCCAATCTTTTGATAGGTCGATCCGCGCCTCAAGGGTTGCCTCTCCAATTTCAAGTTCATCGTCAAGTACTTTAACCAAATAATCTTTGTCCTCTACTTTTTTTGGCTCGACAAACAATCGGTATTTCGTTTGATTTAGTGCGATAGGATCATGATTTCGATCTAGAATCTTGCCTCTATTTGGTTCAAGCCTGCTTGTTCGTGTGTAGTCGGCGGAATAAAACTCAGGAGAGATCGCCTGAATATAAAAAAGCCTCACGGAAATCGCCCCAAATCCAAACAAGAAGATAAAAAATAAAACTCGAAGCTTATTCATACAGTTGTATTGTAATGGAATATGAAAACATGTTTGAAGGTGGAAATATAGTGATCAACCCCGACGCAGAGCATCGAGGTATCTTATTTGTCATCCCCGACACGCCTGCCCGCCTCTGGCGGGATCGGGGATCCAGTCTGGATTCCCGCCTTTCGGCCAAAGGCCGATCCGCCTCTGGAGGACGCGGGAATGACATGGGATCAGCCCCGAAGTAGAACTTCGAGGAATTCTTTTGATCAATACGATCCAGTTTGACAATCGTACAAAAGGAGTCGACTACTTACTTGAGTGCAAATCGCGGTTGTTCGATATACATAGGATCGTTGTATTTTCCGTACTCTAGCTCCGCAGCAAGTGAAGCAGTCCATACGTGCGACTCAAGTTTGTAAATTTTGTGCTCCAATTCGCTATTTTGCTCCTTAAATGTAGCAAGCTCTGTCTCATAAAAACTTATTTCATTTCCCAACTGGAGTCCTCGTATGAAAATGAAGACATTTACTCCGATGAGTACGATGATCACCCCAACAATGATAGTGCTGACTGAAAATTTCATATTTTTTTTAGTACTCGTAATGTTGCAGAACGTTCAAAAGATGCTAATGTTCGCATTTTCCCTACATCGACGACTTTCTCTGTAACAGCATTTTTATTGTTTCGGGCAAATGATTTCACAATCCGATCCTCGAGTGAATGAAAAGTGATGACTACAATGATGCCTCCTGGCCTCACTATATTTACGGCTCCTTGCAACGCTTTCTTAATGTGTTCCAGTTCATCGTTTACGATGATTCTGAGTGCCTGAAATATTCGTGCATAACTTTTTTTCTGAGTTGTCATATCCGCATGGACTACTGAATCTATAATTTCTTTGAGATCCTGAACTGTTTGAACTTTTTTACTTGATCTGCTTTGAATTATTTTGTTTGCAATCTGTGGTGAATTGATATCCTCTGAATATTTCATGAGTGCATGTGTTAGAGATTGATGGTCTACCGCTTCTAGATACTCCGCAACAGAAATCCCATCGCCCAGCCTCATGTCGAGTGTTTCTAAAGGCTTTTCAAATGAAAGACCCTTACCACCTTCTCGTATCTGAGCCATCGATAGACCAAAATCAAAAAGTACCCCGGAAACAGGAGTAAAATCTTGATTTTGTGCAATAGATTCAATATCAGAAAAGTTTCCATGTACGACATGGATATTGTCATCACTTTTCTTCACTTGGGCACTGTCGACATCAATTGCAAGAAGAACTCCTCCTGATGCAATTATTTTGCGAGAATGTCCACCTTCGCCGTATGTGGCATCTATGTATTTTTCTCCGATTTGAATGTCGAGCGCCTCGACTGCTTCTTCAAAAAATACTGGCGTGTGCTGTTTCTTCATAAAGTTTCATTTGCACTTATATATTCATTCCATTTTTTTGAGTTCCATAATTCAAAATGGTCTCCAACACCCACGATAATGGCTTTATTTTCGAGATCTGCAAATTGTAAAAGTCCTTTGGGTAAGACCGCTCGTCCTTGTTCATCAAGCTCTATATATACCGTCGATGAGAAGAGTGACCGCCTTTTTCCAATATTTTCTTTATCCAAGAGCGATACATCAAGGAGCGAATTTGCACGCTGTTCCCAATCGCTCTTGTCATATCCTGCCAAACATGTCCCAAATCCTTTTGTGACAACAAACATATTGTTTGTCAGAAGTTCTCGAATTTTTTTTGGCAAAGCAATTCTTCCTCCTTCTGTGATTGAAACTGCAAACTCACCATAAAACACCATATTCTGCCATTATGCGCCATTATAATTAAGAAGTCAAGGAAAATTATTCAGAAAAATACAGCTGTTTTACACAAGACAATACTCTATAATGAGGATTACTGTTCACCAAATAGATTGCAACAATAGAATAAATAGGAAAATTATGAATAAATTACTTTCTCGAACCACTGGATTCATTTTCAAACAACAAACGAGTATTCTTTCGTCAACGTTGATGCTAGCAGGAATGATGCTCCTTTCTCGAATTGCGGGATTTCTGAGATATCGTATTCTTGGCGGCTATTTTAACCCTCATGAACTTGATATTTTTTATGCAGCGTTTCGGATTCCTGATCTCGTATTCGAGATATTGATAAATGGAGCTCTCAGTACCACATTCATACCGTTTTTTATCGAATACCAAAAACGGAAAAAAGAACAAAATAACATTATTTCTTCAATTATCAATACAGTGACTATAGGACTATTTTTCTTTATAGTAATTCTCACTATCTTCATGCCTGTCCTCATCCCGCTCATAGCACCTGGATTTGATGCAACTCAAATAAAACTCCTAATTTTATATTCGCGTATACTCCTTCTTGGGCAACTTCCGTTTCTTGTTCTGGGGAATTTCTTGACCGCAATAAGTCAAGCAAAAAAATCATTTTTAATTCCCGCACTTGCACCGATTTTGTACAATGTCGCGATAATCGTATGCATTGCTCTGTTTTCTGAATCCTTTCATCTTATGGCTCCAGTCGTCGGCGTTGTTGTTGGTGCTTTTGTATTCTTTATGATTCAACTCCCCGTATTTTATATCGCAGGATTTCAATTTAAGCTCGTGCTCGACCATTTCAAAGAGTCCATACGATTTTTCCGAACTGCACTTCCAAGAATTTTGACTATTATTGTGGCTCAAATTGATGCAACTGTTGATCTATCACTTGCGACTCTCCTAGGTCCTGGGTCGTATACGGTTTTTTACCTTGCACAACGACTCCAACTCCTCCCTGTTTCAGTTATCGGTATGTCATTTGGGCAGGCTTCATTGCCATATTTATCGGAAATGTATCAAGAAAAAAGATATCGAGAATACAGAGACGTCATCATATCCTCCATACTCAATATTTTTTACTTTACTATTCCAACTGCGGGATTTATGATCATCACGCGCACTCCTTTGGTTCGACTTTTTTTTGGTGCCGATAAATTCGACTGGAACGCTACTGTGATGACCGCGTTGACACTTTCATACTTTGCTCTATCTCTCCCACTTCATTCCATCTACTATTTCTTGACTCGCTGTTTTTATTCTACCTTTGATACAAGGACTCCCTTTTATGTCAGTGCTGTCTCAATCGCTCTAAGTGCAACTTTAAGCATCATCTTCACGTTGGTTTTGAAGATGCCTGTTTGGAGTTTGGCACTTTCTTTTTCAATCACGATGAGTATTCGTTCTGTGGTACTTATATTTCTTCTGAACAAAAAAGTGGATGGACTCAATATTCTTGCACTCACCAAAGGTTCTATCAAAATTGGCATTGCCGTCTTGAACACAACGATTCTTACCTATTTCCTCATGCGACTTCTTGATGGTTTGATACTTGATACTTCGCGCACTGTCAATGTTTTCACGCTCCTTGTCATAGGATTTGCATTTTTTTCAATCATGTATTTATTTCTTAGTTGGCTGTTTGGTATTCAAGAAATGTATATTTTGACACGGATGTTTATGAAAATGAATGAGTACAAAAAGAAAATTTTCGAGGTTTACAAAGGCGTGGAGTATGGCAATGAGTAATGTAAAAATTGAAATATGAAACAATCTGAACAACATTTGATTGCACTCGAGGCAATCCAAAAAAAATTGAAGGGTCATACGCTCACGTATCGCGAGATCTATGCAGTCATGGATCAGATCGCATCCGAGAGGCTAGGCGATATTTTGACAACGTACTTTGCTGCGGCAGGATTTAGCGAAGGCTTTAGTCCTGACGAACTGTACCACCTCACGCGAGCAATGGTAGAGACAGGAGAAAAACTCGACTTTCCTGGGATTGTTGCTGACAAACACTCGATCGGAGGAGTAGCTGGAACGAGAACTACTATGATCATCGTCCCAATCGTTGTTGCCGCAGGATTTACTGTACCAAAGACTTCTTCACGAGCGATCACCTCTCCTGCGGGTACTGCAGATGTCATGGAAGTATTGGCAAAAGTAAACTTCACTCCTGAACAAGTAAATAAAATCGTTCGGGATGTCGGTGGTTGTATCATTTGGGGAGGACATCTCGGCATTGCTCCGGCCGATGATGTGATCATACGCATCGAAGAGCCATTGTCATTTGAATCATATGATAAATTTATCGTATCGATCATGGCGAAAAAAGTTGCAGCCTCAACAAATCATCTGGTCATTGATCTTCCCATCGGAATGTCCATGAAAATAAAATCCAAAAAAGACGCCCTCATCGTAAAGCAGAAATTTGAAAAACTTGCAGAGAAATTTGGAATTAAAGTAGTGGTTGACGTCAATTATACTCACGAACCGGCAGGCAATGGGATTGGTCCTGTCCTTGAGGCGATTGATGTTATGAAGGTGCTCGAACAGGATGATTCCCGCCCGAAGGAGCTCGAAAAACGTTCAATTCGACTTGCAGGAATACTTCTTAATATGTGTTATAAAACGCAAAGAGTGAAAAAGGATGGAATCAAAGAAGCTCAGCTTTTACTTGGAAGTGGAAAAGCACTTGAAACTTTTCGGAAAATCATCAAAGCCCAGTATGGAAATCCGAATATTTCATGGAAAACCATCGAAAAAGCTTCTCACACCCAAAAAGTTTTCTCAGACAAATCTGGTACAATAACTGGTATAAACAACTACCATTTAAATGCTGTTGCAAAAATTCTTGGAGCGCCACATGACCAAAAAGCAGGAATGGAACTTGCGGTGAAGAAAAATGATTGTGTAACGACAAAACGACCACTAATGATTTTGTACTCGTCAAGCGCCCAGCGCTTGTCGGAAGCGATTGGCACCCTGAAAACATTTCCCATTTTTATTATTGAATAATCATATGAAAAAATTAATGATTCTCGTCATACTTTTTCTTTGTGTCGGACTTGTCGGATTGCTCTTATTTCGCGAAGGGACTCTTCCTGTCAACAAATCGTCTGAAGAGTCAATTGTCTATGTGGTTGATCCTGGAGAAAATTTGGATTCTATCATCAATAATCTTTCAAAAGCCGATCTCATCCGGAATCGAGTTGCATTCTATCTCGTGGTCAAACAGCTTGGCATTGAACGAAAAATTCAGGCTGGAGACTTTCGACTTTCACCTTCAATGAATGCATATGAAATAGCAGATGGTCTGACACATGGTTCAATAGACCTCTGGGTCACCGTTCCTGAGGGATTGAGGAAGGAAGAGATTGCCGAAATCATGTCAAAATCATTTGATGTATCTGAAACAGAGTTTAACATGCTTGCAAAAGAAGGGTATCTTTTCCCAGACACATACCTCATACCAAGATCTGCAACTACACAGGAAATCATTGATATTATGCAAGCAAATTATGAATCTAAGTACACAAGTGATATTGCTCAAGCGGCAAAAAATAACGACCTTTCGGAACAAGAAGTTCTCATTCTCGCTTCGATCGTGGAAAAGGAAACTTTGTTTGACTCAGATCGCAGTGGAGTCGCAAACGTGTTACTCCGAAGATTCAGAGAAAATTATCCACTCGAAGTTGATGTCACTATTCAATATGCTCTAGGGTATCAAAAAGATGAAAATCGTTGGTGGAAAAGCAATATCACCTACGATGATCTGGAGGTTGATTCTCCATATAATAACTATAAAAATATTGGTCTTCCTCCTACTCCTATAAGCAATCCAGGCATTGCTTCAATTCGTGCAGTTGCAGAAGCAACTGAGAACACCCCCTACAAGTATTATCTTGCAGATAAAGAAGGGCATGTTCATTTTGGAAAAACGTTCGAAGATCACCAACAAAATATTGTGAAGTATTTGAGGTGAAGATATTTTTATTCTTCATAACAAACTCCATTTTTGACTTCAATAACAATAAATTCCATCTTTAAAATTCGTAAAAAATTCATGCTATAATAAAAATATAATGAAAAAAAATGTTACTGCAACAATTAAAACGTATAATGATACGTGGAATATGCCAATAAAACCATATGAGGCAATAGATTTTAATGGGAAGAAAATAACAATTCAACCTAAGAACAAGCTAAAACACGAAAGCTCTCATCCCGTTGAACAAATGCCAACCTATTTTTACAACCTCGGTTCGATTGTAGCTAATCCAGATTGCGTTATAGAATCCACATCAAGTAACCCAACTGCAGTTAAAAACTCAAAAAAAGGAAAGCATTATATTTATAAAAAAGAGGGATATGTAATTTCACTAGACATACCCGGTCAATTAGGTCAAAATGAAGAAACTCTAGTGGTCGTATTTTATGGAGTTGATGGTATCAATTATACTAGAACATACAGAACGGGGGCAAAATCAACATGAAAATATCAAAAGAAATAATGCAAAACTGGTTTATATCTTATGATGAATATACAGATCGATTTCAGATATATGATAATATGGTTTTTAACGTGAATATTAACCACTTTCTAATTAAGAAAAAAGATGATTATACTGTGTATATAAATAAAGCATCCCATCAACCCATGTTATTTGAAATTAGCAAGCTATACGATAAAGTACATTTAGATGTTAATTCTATGAAAAAAAATGATATCATTAATTTAATAGAACCTTTTATCTCAAAATATGCCTAAAACTAAACAAGTAACAAAACAGCGTGAAATGAACAACCCTGTGCCAAGAGCACAGGGTATCAAAGACTACAACAGTCGTAACTGCATATCTTCTGGCTTCTTTCCCTGACTCTGAACA
>PFSC01000118.1 GCA_002788865.1 Candidatus Roizmanbacteria bacterium CG_4_9_14_0_2_um_filter_39_13 | reverse complement strand
TGTTCCCTTATTTATGGAAGTGAAATATCTGTACTATGGAAGTAGCGATAGTCACTATACCGCCGGACAATTTTTATCTCTCCGTCAATATATATCGGATACTTGGCGTTATTTTTCTGAATCTGATATTGGTCCTCGAGGTCATTATCATAACGGAGGTATCATTGAAGGGCTGATTCTCTGTTTTGCGATCGTACACGGATTCAAAACATATATCAAAAAACATATAATAATCAGTCCTTTCAATGTGTTTTTGTGTGTTGGAATTGTGTACATTATTTTTACACTTCCAATTACAGAATTGCTCTATCTGAAGTGGACGCTTCTGGGAAATATTCAACATCCATGGAGAATGCTAACGGGATATATTATTATTCCACCAATATTGTTTGCTTTTCTATTCGAAGCTACTCATCATAAAAAAGTTGTACTAGTTATTTTTATTTTTGCAATTGCCTTTTTTCGCTTTCCCCAACTGTATGGAAAGAATTATACAGACACTCCTCAGAAATCGTTTTTTGAAACATATGACAATTTGCATGGGACTCATATGAATACAGTATGGATGGGTGAAGTTCGTGACTATCCATTTAAGAAGGAAAAAATTGAAATTATTGAAGGTAGGGGGAGTATTTCAGAGCAACAAATACTCAACTCTTCCCGACGATTTAAAATCAATGCGCTGACACAAGTTACACTTGTTGACCACACGTTTTATTTTCCCGGGTGGAAAACATTTATTGATGGTGTAGAAATTCCAATTCAATTCCAGGATCCTGCGCAAAGAGGGGTTATTACCTATCAAGTACCGGCAGGAGAGTCAGAAATATCTACGATCTTTACCCGAACAAAACCACGCATTCTTGGTGAAATTATTAGTATAGTTTCATTAACGATAATCGGACTAGTAATTATTTTAAGACAAAGGATAAAATTGTTTATTTCACATGACACTAAATAAATTATTTTCAACGCATCAATCCATAATCATACTCAGCGTGATATGGTTACTAGCGTTTATACTTCGAACTTACCATCTAGGAGCATTACCTTTCAACCTCATGGAAGATGAGGTACTGAGCGGGTATATAGGAAGGTACATCCTTCAAAATGGCTTAGATTTATATGGGAATACTTGGCCGTTCTGGTATTTTGACAAATTCGGAGACTACTACATAATAGGACCAATGTACTTGGCAGGGATTTCAACATATATTTTTGGAATAAATGAATTTGCAGTGCGCTTTCCTACCGCATTTTTTGGTAGTTTGATTGTTTTTCCTGTATTTGTTCTATCAAATTTAATTTTCAACAAAAAGATAATAGCATTTTTTGCTTCGTTTTTGATTGCAATCACGCCATGGCACATAGCTTTATCTCGTTCAACTGTTGAAGGAATAATTGGAAGCACAATATTCTTAAGCGGAATATGCTTTCTTCTATTGTTTGGAAAAAGATTAAAAATAAAATTTCTTGTTATTACTACAGTTTTATTCTTCATGTCATACATGGTATATCATCCGTTTCGGATGTATGTTCCATTGGTTTTTTTACCGGTTCCTTTCTTATTTCAAAAACTCAAACAAAGCAAAAAGATGCTTGTGCAGTTGATTATTGTATGTCTAGGCTTTGTAATTTTGACTGTATATATTAGCACTACTCCATGGGGATCAGGACGACTAGAACAGACTTCAATTTTTAGCCCTCTTGCAGGTGTTGAAAGAAGAATCCAAGAGCAAATATTTGCAACTGGTGAGGGGAAAATTTTCCAAGCACGAGTATTTCACAACAAAGTTATTGGGTATAGTAAAGAATTTATTACTCAATATCTTTCATATTTTTCACCAAATTTTCTTTTTACTAGTTTTGGTGCAGAATCTCGATATGATATTCCCGATCAAGGCCTTTTATACTATACGTACTTATTACTTCTCGTTATGTCAATTATTCCAATTAAAACAGCGAGTGTATTAATAAATAAAAATGCAGCGTACTATTTTATATTTCTTGTTCTTATTGCTCCTATTCCTGCTGCGTTAACCTATTATGGGTCGCCAAACATACATAGATCTGTTTTGTTAAGTTCATTACTCGCTATTCCGATAGCATTAGGGCTCTATAAGTTGTGGCTTATTCCATTTAAGAGAATTATTACGATTGGTCTATTCAGTATAATATTTACTGAATTTTTATTTTTTTGGCATCAATATTCAGTTCAGAGTGATGTTTTTACATCTTTACATAGGAATGATGGATATCGCGAGATGATAAAATATGTAATTCAGGTGCAAGGAGAGTATGATCAAGTAATAATTCCGGCACAGGGTACTACTGCGATTTATTACCTTTTTTATTCGCAAATTTTTGATGCGGCTTATGCTGGAAAATTTCAAAAAGATGTGCGTATTGATTCCATCGGAAAAGTGCAGTTTGTTAATGAAAGTTGTCCTGATATATTGAGTAGTTATCCCAATGGCAATATTTTATTAGTTCATCGATATGATTGTTCAGAAAATACCTCATTAGAATCAATCAAACAAATACGAGGGAAAAACGATCTTCTTGGGTTTCGGCTCTATTCAAATAAATAATATTTCAACTTCTTTACAGGTTCTTCTATTGAATTATTTTTAATAATTGTAGTATTAACCGTTTTTTTGTATTTAACGTGTTTCTTATTTTTGACCAGTGAAGCGCTTCAAATAATGTGGATATGAAAAAATGATTTGAAATATTAATAAGGTCATTTTGAGAATGTTTGTCTTCATATTTCCTCTCTTCCCAATAATAAAAATAAACCAAGGGATAATACATGAGCTGCATGAAGGATAAGGTAAATCCATGCATACCGTCTTTATAGCCATCAGCAGCAAAAAATCTACTGATAAACTCTGAAGAGCCCTGAGTGAGTGCTTGAGGTAATGTAAATGTTTCCTCTGACGAAAGATGGGTACTTGCATCTGCTTTTGCATAACGCATCATTTTGGCCATATACTCGTCAAGTGATTCGTAATTGTAGTGCTCAAGCGCTTGGTTTTCATCAGGCGGGACAGTCCAGCCATTTCCCGTTGTTTTGGGTTGTGCATGAAGATTTTTTGGCCAACTGACACGGTCTTTCTTGAAAAGTCGTATTTGATAATCTGGCCACCATCTACTGTGCTGTATCCATTTTCCAAAGATGATATTTTTTCTGGGAATTGATATGAAGTCATATTTTTGATAATTTTCTAAAATTTGAGTAGCCAGTTCTGGAGGAACAAGTTCATCGGGGTCAAGCATGAGAATATAGTCATTTTTTGCATACTGTTTTGACTTTTCCCGAAGAAGTTCGACATATTCAACTGGTTTTTCTTGAATAATTGTGACCAAATTGAGTGAAAGAATGTTGTTTTGTGCATCTTTGGTAAGGCCAATATCAATAATGATGATTTCTGATGCCAATGATTGCACGGATGCTATTGACTGAAGCAGGTGTGGTGGGTTTCCATTTGCCACAATAAGTACCGAGATATTAGTCATATTTGAAAAAAGAAGTAACTTCATTCATTATATTGATCTTGAACACAAGATACAATATCAGGGTATAGGAAATAACTCCCGTTGCAATCGATAACCCAAACAGGATCCAAGTACTTGTCTGGAAAAGGGTAATATACACCATGACTCCCATAAAAAGACTTGAGAATATTCCCGGATAGATTTGCTTGATAAACGAGAATGCAACATATTTTTTCGCCACCACAATTATCGCAATAAAGGTAAGGGATAAGATAATAAGTGCTATTGGGTATCCGATCATGCTGTTTGTTGAAGTAAGAATGGGGATCAGTATCCATGACATTACCGTCCAATACACCATGAATTTAAAGGTTATTTTAACTTTTCCGAGCGCATTAAAAAGATTGGTAAAGGGACTTGAGAATGATGATAGGAACGCTGAAATGACGATTAAATAAAAGATTGGTAAGGCTGGTTCCCATTTGCTATACTTCGGGACAAGATCCACAAATCGATCCATGAGAAGTACCATTCCTACAAAAGCTGGAGCAAGAATTAGTGTCTGATATCGAATTACTTTTTCAAGAAGCTGTGCTACGCGCTCTTGTTCAGACTGCATGCGCGAGAATATCGGGAAAAGTATTCTATTCACATTATCCATAATCATCCTAATTGGGGACTCAGCCCATCGTTTTGCCCAACCGATATATCCGAGTGCCTCCAGACCCAAGGCTTTTCCAATAAAAAGTAAAATTAGGTCGTCTTTGACGAGTGCAAGAAGTGTATTTGTTTGAAACGGAATACCAAACGATAAGAGTTTTTTTAGACTGACTTTAGAAATGCCAATCTGAGGAAGCCAAAAAGAAATATAGTAAATTAAAATTGTTCCTGTGATTGCTCGGATGAGTACAGCATATGCGAAGCTCATAAGTCCCATGCCAGAAAGTGCAAAAACAGAGACTGCTATATAAAATACCGTATTTTCTACAATTTGAACCAAGACAATTTTTTGAAACTGTACTTGCCGTTCAAGTTTGATTGATGGAATTGTTTTTAGTGATGAAAAGAAAAAAGCTACAAGAAGCGCCCAATATAAATACATTGCCTCAGAGGGTAGATCATAAAATGATCGAACGACAGGAGTAAGGAGAAACCCTATGGTGATGAGGATGATTATCAGTAATTGTTGGACGGTGAATGTGGTGCGCAGGTCATCACCTGTTACTTCATCTTTTTGCACGAGAGACGCGGCAAGGCCGATGTCAGAAAAATAGTTCAGAAACGAAATAATTGAAAGTGTAAGGATGTAAATACCGAATACTTCTGGCGCTAGTACGATTGTTAGAACAAGGTTTGCAATAAGTCCCAGTACTGCCGAGTAGCCGCTTTGAAAAAATAAGCTCAAGAGGCTAATGATGGAATTTTTTTTTAGTGTTTTTTGTTTATTTTCCATACAAGATTTGGATAGGAATAGAGTAGTAGTATTATACCGATAAGCACAGTCAGGGTATTGGCGACTTTCTGAATATTTGTTTGACGATAGGTTATTTCAACAATATGTGTATCTTGATCATGGAATGAAATAATTGGACGACCAAGTTTGTCAACTTTCTTTGGCTCATATTTTTTACCATCAATTTGAATATTCCAGTAATGTGCTGAATGAATGTTGAGAACGATAGGGCTATCGGTCTGGATTTCTATTTTTGAGCTGAAAGATGAATGATTAAGCACTTCAATTTTTCCTTGATGTGATGCAGTTGGAACCACAAGAGTATCAAATTCGGAAATCAATGCGTTTTGTTTTTCAAGATTTTTCCAATATGTAAAATCTACAGATGAAGGTACATATTCTGGAACTTTGAACGCTGCAATATTTGAGATGTAGGCTTTCGAAAGATACGAGTTGGTATAGTTTTGAATTTGAAGATCTTGTGGTTTGAAAAATTTGGCATTCAAAAAAATAATCATAATCAGTATGACTCCTGCAGAGATGATGCGAACGATTCGTGGTTGAACTGAGAGGAAGTATGCCGTAAAAAATGCCAGTCCAAATATCACGAATAGTAAAAATCTCCATGGAAACTGAAAGAGTGAGAGAACTGGCTCGAACATTTTCCACAGAAATAAAGAAGATTCAGTAGTTGAAAATATGCTCGCAAATAGCAAAAGTCCTACAGAAGCGATAAGTACGTCTCTTTTTTCATATTTCTTTTTAAGCAATTTTATTATAAAAAGACTGATCCCTACTCCTGCAAAAAATAGCTGGACTTTCCCAACCATAAAAGACATGCCATCGAGCACGCATCCGGGTGCTGACCCTGCATATCCCCATGGAGAGCTCCAGAGTTGCATGGGGCACAAGAAGTGGTCTGAATATTCAGTGAGTGTCGCGACGCGAGATGCATGTACTTGTGCTAATTCACCAAGTGCGGGAAGCCAGAAATATGAACTTAATATGATTCCTCCAATAGCCGCAACCCACGCATATCGATTTTTTATTATCGCCACATACATAAGAATGATCGGAATTGAAATAAGTGAAAAAATATTGTGCGAGGTAAAGAGTGCTGACAAAATAAGTGCAGTAGGGAATACATTTTTTTTCTTTGTCGTTGTTATGTATGATAACGCCAGAGGAAATAGTGCAAAAAACCACATCTCTGCAAGATTGCTTCGAACAAAAATATCAACTGCAATGAAGGGAGAACTAATATAGGCTATTGACCCAATAAATCCAGAAAGTCTGCCAAAGAAATATTTGAGAAAACGATATATTCCAAACAGTCCAACGATAAGCGCGAACATATAACTGATCTCGAGCGATTGAGGAACTGGTACGCCTGCAATATGAATAAATGATGTTATCCAGTATGCAAAAGGCGCATAATAATTGAAAATAGGATATCCAAGATTGAATGAAAAATGAGGAGCGATTCGTGGGGGAAGTACTCCATTTTGAATATTGAAACTAAATTCTGAAATTCGCGCAGCCTGAGTCTCGTCATGACCTACGAATGTAAGAGAATCAAATGGGTTGAGATTTCGGGCAAAAATCATCAGGACAACAAAGAACGTTATCCAGAATTGTTTTGAAACAATGAATTTTGAAGGAGTCATAGCAAATAAAAGATTAGTTTTTTGAGATTATTGAAAACTCAGAAGCAATCGGCAATAGTTCATATACATATACTGCTTTATCTCCTTCGGGTTTTCCATATTTTTGCGAAAACTTGATAGGCCATTCTTTTGGAAATACTTCCCTATGAGAAAATACGATAAATACTTGTCTGTCGAGAAGTTCATGTTGAAATTCTGGAAAATTTCGCTCGTCAAGTGGCCACAAACCTCGGATTTCGATACGATCGTCATCATGAAGGTATACTTTCAGGACATCTGCAATAAGTCCAAAATCACCTTCCGCAAGGATGAGAACAGGCCGTACGATTGATTTTTCTCGCATGGAATTCATCAGATCTTCTGCTCCCCACACTGAGGTCACTCCAGATATATACTGTCCACGGTCAACGGGAGGGAAATTGGCGCGAACTGGATCGAACAATAGCGGGTAGTTGAATATCCCCATTGAAACAAGGAGTAAGCCAAAAATGATATATGCAACAAATTTTTTCTTCAAAGTAATGAAAAAATACGTTGCGGTGATGACGAGTATCGAGCCATAAAATAATACATATCGAGGAAACAAAACTTTTGCAAATAGTGATATTGCAATATATGGGAGAAGAATAAACATAGAAAAATACAATGCAAGAAGAGCATCTTTCTTATACAAGTAATACAGACCAACGAGGCTCAGAGGAATGATAAACCATCCTGATTCCCACGAAACATACAGAGGCAGGTCGGTAAAATTGTGTATGTATGCAAAAGGTGTTGTAAAAAATTCATCGAATGTCATGACAAATGTAGTATTTTTTTGTGCAACATATTGAAAGAAAGGGGATAGTCTCTGAACATTGTAAAATAACAGGCTTATTCCCATTGCGATACCAAGCAGCGCGAAATAATTGATTGAATGTGATAGTATTTTTTTTACTTTTTTCTCCTGTAGATATATGATCGGCGCAGTTGCCGCAAGCATCAGAAACATTCGTGACGAGGATTTTGCAAGTAGGGCAAATCCACCGATAAATCCAAGAATCATCGCAACGTCAAGGCGCCTCGTTCGTATAAGAATGATTGAAAAAAGGAGTATCCAGACAAAGCCAGCATTCACCGCAGAATCTACAAGCGCCATTCGATCATAGAATACAAAATAGGGAAGAAAAACAAATAGAGTTGCGCCAAAGATTGCTGCACGCTTTCCCCAAAGATACATCAAGAGACAAAACGTCCCGGTAAGGCCAATAAATCCTGTCGTCACAGAGAATAATCTTCCTGCAAGAAGCATATTATTTGGGAAGATCTTAAGAAATGGAATAGTAGCCCATGTCTGCAGAGGTTGCCTTCCATCTGTCACGGAAATAAATCTCCAAGATGCATCTTTCCATGCAACTTTTGCCCACCTGATATAAATGCCTTCGTCAGAAAAGATTGGCCAACGTTCGAGGTTTGTTAAGCGAGTGAGTTCATACAGAAAGATGATTGTAAGAACAATGAGAATGTCGTACCTTGTGAATGTTTTTTTGAGGTATTTGATGATTGATTCAATTGAGAACATACCAGTAAAGTATACAATAAATGCTACCGTCAATTCATATAGAGCTGAAGTGGATCTTTGGTAAATCGAACGGACATGTTGAGGAATTGCATTGCGTTTGTGTCGTTCTTGTGAATAACAAAGCAGGTTTTCTCTGTTGTCATATTATTATTTTTGTCTTGCAACTCTTCCAGTGTGTATAAAAAATGGAGGTCGCCGTTAAAGTAGTAAATCATCGATGGATGATTTCCCCACCATCTACTTGTTGTGATAAGTAAATTCATACTCTTGAGTGTTTGATATGTTTCTCGCCCCTCAGGTTCCACAACAACATTGAGTTCATCGCAAAAACTGTTGGCGATCTTCGCTACAATATGGTGAGGATCATTTGATGAGTAAAAGTTATTCAATACCGTTGATGAGATAAAATAGTGATGAAGAAGAGAAGTGATAATCACAATGATAATAAGTGAATAAATCAACCGAGCTTTTTTTATCAAACTGAGCGGATACACCATCAAAAGTGCAAACTGAGGAATATATGGATGCCCATACCAAAATATTTTAGTTTTAGTCAAATTCAAAAATAAAAACCATGGAACAATAAAAAGTGCAAAAAGTAGTTGTTGATCAGACAATCGTTTCCGCAAGCATTGAAATATGAGGATAGAAAACCCTAGAATTGACCACCAGATGTATTTTCCAAACTCAATCGACAGAAGGTCAATATAAAACGTTCTTCGTCCAAAATGAGATTCGATTGAAGCAGTAACGCGTTTTACATGGCTTTCATAAAAATGCTGATACAAAAAATTATTACCATAAAAAACATACATGCCGATATACCATATTGCGAGAATGAAAAAGTGAATAAACAGCCGTTTGAATTCTTCCAAAAGTTTTTTTGTATCAATTTGTTTGGTTAAAAAACGATACAGAAAAAATAATCCCATTATTCCCACCGGATAAAAACCTATCAGAGATTTGCTATATACCGCAAATGATAAGAATACGAGAGAAGTCCAGAATTTTTTATAAAATAACAGATAGCCAAGCCATCCTATGAGCAGAAAAATATCAACATTCAAAACCTGTGCGCGTTGAAGAAAGATAGAGCTCATTGAAGTTATGATGACGACAAGTGTAGTGAACCATTGTTCTTTCAGCACTTTCCAGTAAAGCATGTAGGTAAGAATCAGCGCGAATACTGAAAGAAATAACGTTGCGATGCGTGTAGAAACTTCTGGTTGAGCAAATGGAGTCGCAATCATTACCAATCCATAAAACAATGGTACAAGTGGTGGCTTGTCGAGCCAACTTTGTCCTTGCCAAAGAGGAACAATTGTCTTTGCTTCTATCATTTCTTGTCCGACTTGCGCATAAATTGATTCATCCCAGTCAAAAAAAGGATGAGGATTTTGAACAATTTTGACAGTGAATAAGATTGTAAATAGTAGAAGATATGTTGAAACTTGCCAATGTTTTGCAATAGTTTGATATATTAATTTCATAGTTTTTGTATTGAATTAGGGCGGATAGGATATGTCCCATCAAGATATTGAGGCAGTAGGTCAGGACTAATTTCAAATGATGATGGAAAGACTAAGGTCTGAAAAACAAAGTACGTTCTGATTTCGTATATTGCCGAAAGCCCAACAAGTATAAATAGTATATATATTACATGTTTTTTATACATAGAGATTTTAGTAATAAGTTGTAAACTCTGTCCAATAAAAAATACAACGGCAGGAAGAACGGTTACAGATCGGAGAGCATTTGGATTTTCCCAAGGATAGGTAAGAAGCGGTGGTAAAATACCAAGAGCAAAATAGAGAAGAAATATTTTATTAGGAAATTTTTTCCATTGAAAGATGCTTATTAGTAATCCGACTATAAAAAAAATACCTAAGAATGGATTGAGCATTGGCTTTCCCGGATAGTTATGTCGACCATTCGAGTCGCCTTGAAACAAAAACATTCCACTTACTTTTGTAATATTTTCCCAGAGAAACGACGATTTTTCTTGGATTGAAATTCGTTCACTTTGGAGAAAGAATTGTTCATAAATTCGATTATCATCATGTTGAGTAAAATAAAGATTGAGTGGTGTAATACAAATCACAAACGGAATGAGTACATAAAGCAGTTGTTTTATGATCTCTTTTTTTGCTGATTTATGATTCCAAAAATCAAAACATAACAACATTATAGGAAGTAAGAAAAATAAGCGCCCTGGGGTATATGAATTGTATGCAAGTCCGGCAAGTATTCCGGTTCCAATCAGAAAACCATAGTTTTTATACTTTCGATACAGGAGAAAAGTGAGTAACCCTGTCAGTTCAAAAAACAATACAGTGCTCGCCTCAAATCCAAATCGAGCAAAGTTGAAGTACCAACGCACCGTTGCAAAGACAAAGGCAAATAGAAATGGAAATACTATTTGAAGAGTTGAGTCAAATTTTTTCCGAGATTCGAAGAGAAGCCTAAAAACGAAATATATTAGAACGACGTCAACTACTCCAAAGAGAGCCGAAGGAAATCTGACCGCAAAAACTGTAGAACCAAATAGCTTGATTGATGCCAAAAGAATATAGAAATAGAGCGTTGCGTGGCCAGTAGCGAGTCGGCTGTATGGAGTATACGGAATGTTTTCGAGAGATTGAGCAAGTTGGATAAACTCAACCTCATCAGTGCTGATATGTTGAGGAATATACGGAAATTTATAAAAAATGATACATCCGCTTATTATTGAAAGGAGAACCGGAATGAGTATATTAGTGAGGGTATTTTTTGAGAATATCATACTTTTTGATCGAAAAAATATCTTGTAAGCTTTCCAGTGATGACTTGAAAAATGTTACGTTTTTCGTCTCAATATGCCTCCAAACGACTGAAACTTCCTTGATTGAGTATCCAAGCTTTGAACCAAGAAATAAAAATTCAAGATCAAAACCCGCAGAGACCGACGAACCTTCTTTCTCGTGTTTCTCTCGAAATACCTTGAGGTTCTTGACAATGTTTTTTGCAACGCTCGATTTAAAAAGTTTAAACCCGCATTGTGTGTCATACACACCTTTCAGGCCAATAATAAAATGCCGTATGAATATCATCCCCAAAGCCATGATCTTACGAGTGAGAGGAGCTCCTTTTCTCCGCCCACTTCGTGAGCCGATGACTATATCGTACCCATTTGCCGCCTCTGAGATCAATTTTTCCGCTTCTTCAATCGGAGTTGCCAGATCAATATCTGAAAACATTGTAAAATCACCTCGCGCTTCTTCTATCCCACGAATTACTGCAAAAGCCTTTCCAAGGTGTTTATTCTTCACCAGTCTAAATTTTTTATATAAAGGGAGATATTTTTTTTCGATCAGTTCGATAGATCGATCGGTCGATCCATCATCAACTATGATCACTTCCTCAAAACGCGAGTCATTGCTGGTAAAGTTTCCAATTCGATCAAGAACTCCTCTTTGGATATTTGCCTCCTCATTGTAGCAAGGTATGATTAGAGATATCTTCATGGCTCTGTATTGTTATGAATGATTTTATATATTGTAACACCATCAACTTTCCACTGTGTTTCTAGATGTTTATCCGTGAACGCCGCAATTTGCCATTGTCCGTCACCTGTGGGATTGCATTCTTCGCGACAGATGATATACAGTTCTTCTGGTTGTGTGGAAGAATCCGCCGGCAGGATGTCGTAAGAGCGTATTTCAAGAAAATATCTATACTGTCCGTCACTTTCGAAATGTGGGAATACAACTGTTTGAATAGGTTGTTTCTGAACGTATTTTTCAAAACTATCTGCCACTTTTCTTGCATGTGAAATCTGATTATTTCCATCCGTAAATAAGAAATACATATTTGAAATATTAAGAAATACAAAGGTGGCGATAATTATTGCCACAATAAAAATTTTAATTTTAATATGCTGAATGAGAGCATAAAGAGACGAGCAGATTAAGTAAAAACTTAGTATGACAGGTCCATAGTAATGAGGAATTCTTTCACTTCCCAATAGAGCAAATCCTATAAGGAATATGATCACATTGAGAAGATTGAGCAAGATAAATTTTGATTGAGTTTTTTTGTATGCAAGATATCCAATGATTACTATTGCCAATAATAAGACTATTGATACAAGTGGAGAAGTAGATATTTGAAAACTATGTTGCATAAGTCCGTGAATCGTCTCATTCAACCTTGAAAAATATGAACTTCCTGAAGAAAGACCACCTTCGGTAAATAGCTTATAAAACTGTCGGAAATTGAGAAAATAATGACGGAGGTCGAATATAAGAAGCGGACTGATTGTAATCAAAAACGAAATGCCAGCGGCAATAAATGATTTGACATGTTTTTTTATTGAGCGTATTTC
>PFSC01000166.1 GCA_002788865.1 Candidatus Roizmanbacteria bacterium CG_4_9_14_0_2_um_filter_39_13 | reverse complement strand
ATAGAGAATAGAGAATAGAGAATAGAGAATAGAGAATAGAGAATAGAGAATAGAGAATAGAGAATAGAGAATAGAGAATAGAGAATAGATTATGAGTTTTATGTTAAGTCTACCGTCTAACATCTACCGTCTACCGTCTACCGTCTACCGTCTAACATCAGTGAGTCCGCGGGGACTCGAACCCCGAACCAATAGCTTAAAAGGCTACTGCTCTACCATTGAGCTACGGACCCGTATTTTAGTCATCAGTCATTGGACCCAAAAAGAATCAATCTCCCATTGTATCAAGCTCGTCCTTGCAATGCAATAATAAGTAGAAGTTGTAACAGTTCACAGTCTTTGACAAAACTTTATCATAAGCGATCAATGTCATTCTGATCCGCCAGTTGGCGGAGAAGAATCCAGTTATCAGATATTGTTGTGAATGGATCCTTCCGGTCTCCGCCAGCTGGCGGATCTCTCAGGATGACAATTATTGTGTCAAGGAGAGTGAACTCTTACTAGAAGTTATCTCCAAATCTAATTATTTTTGTCATCCTGAGGTGTAACCCGAAGGATCCATACGAGAACATGGATTCTTCTCCCGATTTAAATCGGGATCAGAATGACAGGAGAGGGTTGTCAGAATGACACGTGGGGGTTTAGAGATGAGTTCTACACCTCTCGCCTGTCGGGGGGAAAGTTTGACTGGATCATAATTGAGTAAGATCTGCTACAATGAATCCTCATAATGCAAACTCAGAATACTAAACTCAAAAACGGTCTTTCGGTCATCTTTGTGGATACAGACTCATTTCCAACTATGACTATGATGGTGCTCGTGGGCGCGGGTTCGCGACATGAAAGTGAGGAAAACAGTGGTATATCTCACTTTATTGAGCACATGGCGTTCAAAGGGTCAAAAAAATATCCGACTTCCTATGATATCGCTTCAAAGATCGATGGTCTGGGTGGAGAATTCAATGCCTTTACCTCAAAAGATCACACAGGATACTATGTAAAAGCACCGAAGCGATGTTTTGAAGACGTCTCCGATATATTGTCCGATATGCTCGCCTCTCCGAGACTTCTTCCGAAAGAGATCGAAAAAGAAAAAAGCGTGATTGTCGAGGAGATCAATATGTATGAAGACATGCCAGCGCGTTCGGTTTCAAATGTATTTGATGAGCTTATATATGCCGGACATCCACTCGGTCGAGATATAGCGGGAACTCCGAAAACTGTACGATCGTTTACGAAAAAGACATTTACTGATTACTTATCAAAACACTATCATCCGTCAAATGTGACGGTAGTTGTGGCAGGAGGATTAAAAATGAGTTCTCCAAGTACGTCATCCTCGGGCTTGAACCGAGGATCCATGGATTCCCGATCGGGGAAGGGAATGACAGGTATCGATATATATCAAAGTATTATTGAAGAGAAGTTTGGAAAATGGAACGGACGTACAGAAAATAAGTTGAACAGATTTTCTCATAATCAGAACAAGCCACAGATCAGTATAAAAACCAAAAAAGTCGAACAAACCCATGTGTGTGTCGGATATCGTGCATTTGCTTTTACCGATCCCCGCAGATATGCACTCACCGTACTGAGTGGTGTGCTCGGTGGGGGGATGTCTTCGCGCCTGTTTATGGAAGTACGTGAGCGTCGGGGGCTTTGTTACTATATTTCTACCGGACGTGATTTGTATCAGGATACAGGGTATATAGTCACTCAAGCAGGCGTATCTACAGACGTGAAAAAAGTAAATGAGGCAATTCGAGTCATTCGAGATGAACACGAGAAAATCGCAACGGGGCATATTGAAGCCAAGGATATCATTCGGGCAAAATCTATGATGAAAGGAAGATTTCTTTTGTCTCTTGAAGATTCGCATACAGTAGCCTCGCTATATGGCACTCGCCAACTCCTTTACGGAAGTACGGTTGATCCTCAAGATATCGTCAAAGCGATTGATGCGGTGACAAAAGAAGAGGTCATATCGCTCGCGTCAGATATTTTTGTTGATGAGGGATTGAATATTGCCGCGATCGGGCCGATGGGGGAGAATGATATTGGAATATAGAATATAGAATATGGAATATAGAATATGGAATATAGAATATGGAATATGGAATATGGAATATAGAATATGGAATATAGAATGTTGGACTTTGATTGTGTATCATTAGTAAATGATTGAAAAAATATCCCATTTTACTGATCTTATTGTTTGGAAAGAAGCACATGCAATGATACTTGTAATCTATGCAATAACTAAAAAATATCCCTCTGACGAAAAATTTTCACTCTCCAATCAAATGAGACGAGCGGCAATATCGATTACTTCAAATATTGCTGAGGGTTTCGGGCGACTTGGAAAAAAAGATAAAGCTCAATTTTATTTAATTGCAAGAGGATCATTAATCGAGCTTGAAAATCAGTTAATTATCTCCAAAGATCTAAAATATTTAAATGTGAATGATTTTAAGAGTATAGAATCAAATGTAATGTCTGTACACAGATTATTAAATGGGCTGATTAAGGCAACAATCAATAATAAACATGTTCATTGAACCAATATTCCCTATTCCCTATTCCATATTCTTGCTATTTGTAGTTGGTCTTTTCTTCGGTTCGTTTCTCAATGTGCTTGCAGACCGCCTGAGCATGGGGAAAACGATGGGTGGCCGGTCAATGTGCGACTCCTGCATGCACGTTCTTTCGTGGAATGATCTTATTCCGATCGTATCATTTCTGATTCTTAGAGGAAAATGTCGCTATTGCAAAGCCCCATTTTCAATACAGTACCCTTTGGTAGAATTATTCACAGGCGTGATATTTGTGATTACTTGGTACTTTTCACTTCATTCTATACTGATTCCCCCAGATTCGTACCTACTCCATAGTATCCATCTCGGATTTGCCGCAGTGCTCATTGTAATGCTTCTTGCAGATTTCCGATATCAGATCATTCCAGACGAGATGCAGATAGCGCTGCTGATTTTGGGAGTATCAAAAATACTCTACACTTCGATTGTGATCGGTGGAGTTGGGCTATCCGTGGTATCTCAAACAATGGGTATGCATGCCTTGTATGGTCTTTCGGTGATGGCACCGCTTCTCTTAGTCTTTTTGATCACAAAAGGTCGCGGGATGGGATTTGGTGATGTGAAACTTGCGTTTGTGATGGGTCTTATTCTTGGGCTCTTGCCTGGATTTCTGGCATTGTATATTGGATTTGTTATTGGTGGTATTGTGGGCGGAATATTACTTCTCACGAAAAAAGGAAAGAGAAAAACAAAAATTGCCTTTGGACCGTTTCTCATTTTGGGGCTCTACACAATGATATTTTTTGAAAATGAGATAGTACTTTTTGTCAGTAAAATATATGGTTTCTAAACCGTAAGAGTTCACGGTCTTTGACAAAACTGTATCATAATATATCAATTATTATTTTGTGTCATCCCCGACCTGATCCCCGTTTTCACGGGGACGGAT
>PFSC01000172.1 GCA_002788865.1 Candidatus Roizmanbacteria bacterium CG_4_9_14_0_2_um_filter_39_13 | reverse complement strand
GCAGACAGCTTTTGTCTGTTCATACTCTTGCAAAAAAACTTAATAGGTATCATCAATATATTCACGTAGTGTGAATATATGATTTACATATCAAGTATGTATAGTATAACCTATAATAGTCAAACCACAAGTTTTCCTGCTATTATCCACTTCAGAGCATTCTCCAAAAATCAATGAGCCGAGGATTTGTTGCACTGTCTTTGATATAATTTGGCTGGAATGAAGAGTAATGCCCGAGTGTTGGAATGCTCAACTGACAGTGTACGAATGAAATGAGTACATACTGTCAGTTAGTCCCGATGAGCATCGCGATGTCGGGAGTAGACGTGAAAAAAAATGATTAGCCCGAGTGTTGGAATGGCAGACAAGTTAGTCTCAAAAACTAATGAGGGCAACCTCGTGTGAGTTCGACTCTCACCTCGGGCACATTGAGATGGCGAGCAATTAATTATTATTTACCAAATATTTCACTTTATGGTATATATTATATTTCCCCTCATCATTCTCATTTTTTTCTATTTTTTTTCCTCAAAGGTATCCCCAATCCCCTATTTTCCGACAAACAAAGCTGATCTTGATAAGATTGTCAAAGCACTCCATATGAAAAAATATGGAGTTGTCATTGACCTTGGTGCTGGAGATGGAACAGTGATTTTTGCAGCAGCTCAAAAAGCTTATCAAGACAAATTAAATACATATTTTATCGCAATTGATATCAACCCGATCCTTATCGCATATATGTGGATAGGCAGACTCTTTCATCCCAATAAAGCAAACATCAGGCTCATTTTGGGAGATATGTTTAAGGTTGATTATGCACCAATGCTCAAAAAGTATTCTCAGCGTGTTTTTTATATATACATTTCTCCCTGGTTTACCGAAGCAACCTCACACATGATCCACGATCAAAAACTCAAATCACGGATTGTGTCGTATTTTTATCCTGTACAAGACAAAAAAGAGGATCAAAAAATCAAAGGAGTGCATGACGTGTATATCTACAAGAGTTAATCTTCCCGCTCATTACTATCTTATAGGATTAAATCGCAAACATCATTCCTATGTCTATTCCTAACACCCCTATATACTTTCCCTATCATTAGGGCATTGATATGCTGATTTATTATTTGACTACTCTTTTATATATTACTTATAGAAAGATGCTATAATCTGTTCAATATTTATGTACAACATGTCAATCAAGACCTTCTTCATTGACACATCTTTCAAGGTGGCGTACCCTTACCATATATGGACGAAACATCTTCTCTTCCAATCAAACCAGAAATCACAGAAAATCCTCTCACTCCACCCTACAAAAACAAGAAACTGATGATTCTTTTGATCGCTATTGGACTTTTTGTAGTATTTGGCTCCATAGGTGGTGGTCTTTGGGCTTTTATACAAGGACAAAAAGATATGCAAACGATTGTTCAATCTCAAAAGAGTGAGTTTGCAGAAGTACAAAATACCTATGATGACGTTCGGAATATATTGGATAGCATACCCACTTCCCCACCTTCTGGGAACACAGACCTTCTTGACAATTCAAAATCCAAGAGTATTCCAAGTCAGTACGACGACGTTCTTGGAGTCGAAGAAGAGCTTGGAATTGATCAAAATCGCAAACTCTCTGAAGAATACAAAAAAGGAATTAAACATCTCGAGGTAATCAAAAAAAACAATAGGAAAATCGAAGCACTTTCCCAGTCAAATCCTACCGTATCGATCTTCATACCCCAAAATGCCGACCTTATCCGCGAGACAGATCGCTTCGTAGACACATCCTCAGCACTTTTGACATATCTGCAGAAGGTCAATACATTTGAGATCAATTCAACTATGGTTGGATATCAAGTCGGACTTGCAATTCAGGAGGCGGTGGTTCGAGCAGGAGATGATGATTCTGTCACAAATCTAGAAAAGAAGATTCAAGAAATCGACACGTTATATGATGAGTTCAAATCTATCAATATTGATGCAATACCGGAAAATCTTCAAATTGACCATACAGAAAAACTTGTAACATTTGATGAAGACGTCGAGATTTTCAATCAAATTCTTATAGCTTTCCAAGAGAAAAATGTGAAACTTCTTGAAAAAACATTACAGTCGATTATCATCCAAGGGCAAGGTACCACGAATGATTCTAAGGTCAAATTTAAGACGTTTTGGTATGAAAATGAACTCATCAATACAATCACGAATCTTTCTGATCGCTGGAATGAGTACGGAAGACTGATTGGACTTTCGGAATAGAACGCTGAACATTATTTTCAGTAATATCATCTGGAGAAATATTACTTACTGTAAATATTTGTTCTTCGATAGCATAAAGATAGTTCGACATGTCTTCAAATACTACTGGTTCGTGTTTTTGCAACCTACTAAAGCGATTTCTTCCATCGTCAAGGCGTTCTTTCATCGAAGTCACCCCCGAGGGTTTGACTCGCATATCTGCATATGCTGCGATTTTTTTGCCAAAATCCTTGGTCTCGTAGTTTTGTTTTGCGTTTGAAAATCCAATTGCATGAATAAGTTCGATAATACGCTCTTTGTCATACTGAGGTTTATCCGAAGTATTCAGGTCTTTTCTGGATTCTTCTCCGCCAACTGGCGGATCAGAATAACAGTATTGCGATAATACTTCTTTGGCAATCTGAATGGTGGCTACATGCTCATCTTTCCCGTACTTGCGAACATACTCTTCTTGTATCTCTTTCCAATAATCCAATCCTTCTGGTTTGAGAAACTCAGGAAAAAGCTCAAGTTTGAATTTGATGATATTTCCCATATCGTGCAAGAGACACGCGATTACAATCGTATCTGCTTCCACTTCCTTTTCCTGAAGAGATTTACAAATGATTTTGGCAACCCCCGCAACGCGAAGTTGATGCTCTCTGAGGTTTGGCATTATTGAATATTTTTTATATATT